>JBFYXR010000021.1:0-6173 GCA_041310455.1 Desulfobacteraceae bacterium
TTTGCAGAGGAGATATTCGAGGCTATCCGCTACGTGGAAGACCCCGGATTTTATCAACCCTCGGTGGAAGACCCTGATATCGAAAACGGGAGGATATGGCTGGGCGCCGCAGACGACGCGATCATGAGGAAACGTGGCGTTGAATTCGTGGACGGTACAGCACCCGGATTTGCAGCCATCGTGGGATCTGCCCCCGATTCGGCAACGGCCAAGAAGATAGCCGAGGAGTACCAGCTCAAGACAATCTATGTCTTCATGGCAGCCAACCAGAACGGCACTACCTTTGCCGAGCAGCTTATTGAGCAGGGCGTGCAGATCGGGTGGAACACCCGGCTTGTACCCTTTGGCCCTGATATATCGGCGGCCGTCTTTGCCCTTGGTTTTGCAAACAGGGCAGGACTTGCCTTCGGCGGAATTGAGCCTGGTGATTACAGGAGCATGCTCAAATACCAGAAGGACCGAATCTTCGCCTTTGTAAACGCCCTGGGCGACGTCAATGCGGAATGGGCGGCAAATGCCGCGGGCGCCATAAACTGGGGCTTCCCGACCATATCGGACACGGATATCCCCGAGGTCCTTCCCACAGGCGTGTGTACATACGAGCATGTTGTCGCCAATGTGTCCCATGATGAGATGACCTCCAGGTCCATCGAGGTCAGGGGGCTCAAGGTAAACATAACTGAGATCGACATACCCCTTGCCTACGGCCCGGCCTTTGAGGGCGAGCGCGTGCGCAAGGACGATATATATCTTGAGATGGGAGGCGGCAGGACTCAGGCCACCGAACTCTGCAAGATGGCGGATATGAACGAAATAGAGGACGGCAAGGTGATCGTAAAAGGGCCTGATATAAAGGATATTCAGAAGGGCTCGCGTCTGCCCCTGGGGATCTATGTGCAGGTGGCAGGCAGGAAGATGCAGACTGATTTTGAGCCGATCCTTGAGAGGCAAATACACCATCTTATCAATTACGCCCAGGGCATCATGCACATTGGGCAGAGGGACATAGCCTGGATAAGGGTGGGCGAGCCTGCGGTACAGAAGGGATTTACCCTGAGGCACCTCGGCGTGATACTCCATGCCAAGCTGCACCAGGACTTCGGCAACATACTGGACAAGGTCCAGGTGACACTGTACACGGAAAAGGCCGATGTGGACAGGCTTACAGACAGGGCCCGCGCGGAATACAATCTGAGGGACGACCGTGTCGAGAAGATGACGGATGAGACCGTGGAGACATACTATTCATGCACGCTCTGCCAGTCATTCGCGCCGAGCCATGTCTGCGTTATCAGCCCAGAAAGGACAGGCCTCTGCGGGGCCTATAACTGGATGGACTGCAAGGCGTCCAATGAGATCAACCCGACCGGACCCAACCAGCCGGTTGTGAAGGGCGAGGTGGTTGACCCGAAACTCGGACAGTGGAGGGGCGTCAACGATTTTATCTACAAGGCCTCCCGCCAGATGATCGACCATTACAATTTTTACAGCCTGGTCCATGACCCGATGACCACATGCGGCTGCTGCGAGTGCATAGCCGCGGTGCTGCCTTCCTGCAACGGCGTGATGACGGTCCATCGCGACTATACGGGCGAGACGCCATCGGGCATGAAATTCACGACACTCGCCGGCGTCATGGGCGGCGGCCAGTCATCTCCGGGTTTTGTGGGACATTCAAAGTATAATATCACACAGGGCAAGTTTCTTGTGGGAGACGGCGGACTGCTTCGCATGGTCTGGATGCCCAGGTCCCTGAAGGAAGAGATAAGGGATCGTCTTATCAAGAGGGGAGAGACATTGGGGATCCCTGACCTTGTTGACAGGATTGCCGACGAGACGGTCGGTATTACTGAAGATGAGATCATGAGTTTTTTAAAAGAAAAGGACCACCCTGCCCTGAAGATGGAATCTATAGTTGGCTGATGATTTCTGTTAGGACCCTGATTGTGCTGGGAAACATTAGTCCCTACAGGATTAATGAATATTTCAGGAGGAAATTTTTCATCTTTTCCCCCTCCCCTTATAGGGGAGGATCAAGGTGGGGTCTCTTCGGGGTCCAGGTCCATTCATAGATGTTTAAAGACCCCCTCCTGACCTCCCCCTAAGAGGGGGAGGGAATTTAGTACTGGTTTAATAAGATTAAGACTTTAAACTATTAAATAGCGTTGATGTGCCAACGTTTTTAAGAGGAGTTAATTATGGCATTAACCGGAATACAGATATTTAAACTGCTGCCCAAGACGAACTGCGGCGAGTGCGGCGTGCCGACATGTCTTGCCTTTGCCATGAACCTTGCTGCCGGAAAGGCTGAGCTGGCATCATGCCCTTATGTCTCAAATGAGGCGAAGGAACAGCTGGCAGAGGCGTCGGCCCCTCCGATCAGGCCTGTGGCAATAGGCGCCGGCGTGAGGGCCTTCAAGACAGGCGGCGAGACGGTCATGTTCAGGCATGAAAAGACATTTTATAATCCCACTGGTCTTGCGGCAGTTATTAACTCGGATATAAAGGCAGAGGCCCTGGACAGGAAGCTGAAGGAGTGGAATGCCCTGCAATATGAAAGGGTAGGGTTGAATCTGCGCCCCGAACTTGCAGCGCTTAAGGATGTAAATGGAGATGCCTCGGCCTTTGCGGCTGTCGCGGGAAAGATCGCCAGGGAGAGCGAGTTCGGCCTGATCCTCATGACCGGCAATATGGATGTAATGAAGGCCGGAGTCGAGGCCAGCGCCTTTAAGAAGCCGCTTCTTTACGCGGCGGATAAGACCAATGCAGACAACCTGGGCGCCATCGCAAAGGAAAAGGGCCTGCCCCTGGCTGTAAGGGCCGATAATGTCAATGATCTTATCGCGCTTACAGACAAACTTGCGGCAATAGGGGTTAAGGATCTTGTCCTGGATTCAGGGGCAAGGGAGATGAAAAAACTGTTTGAGGACCAGGTCGCCATCAGAAGGGCGGCCCTTAAGGCTGCAAACAGGTCTCTGGGATTCCCCACCATCGCATTCCCATGCGAGATGGCAGGAAACCTTGACATGGAGACGGTCATTGCGGCGATGTGCATTGCAAAATACGCCGGGATTGTTGTGCTTTCAGATTTCAGGGGCGAGAGCCTGTTCCCGCTGCTGCTGGAAAGGCTTAACATATTCACAGACCCGCAGAGGCCCATGACTGTCACCCAGGGCATCTATGAGATCGGGTCTCCGGATGAGAATTCTCCGGTGCTCGTGACGACCAATTTCTCTCTTACCTATTTTATAGTAAGCGGTGAGATCGAGGGCAGCAGGATCCCGAGCTGGCTGCTTATCATGGATACGGAAGGGCTTTCCGTCATGACCGCCTGGGCAGCAGGTAAATTTTCGGGCGACATGGTGGGCTCTTTTGTAAAGAAGTCCGGCATTGCCGACAAGGTAAAGCACAGGAAGGTTATAATCCCCGGATACGCCGCGGCGATAAGCGGAGAGATGGAGGAGGAACTGCCGGGCTGGGATATTATCATAGGCCCGAGGGACGCATCCCTTCTGCCGAAATTTCTCAAGGACAACTGGAAGTAAACAATAATAGCAGTCAGCTGTCAGCGGTCAGCTGTCAGCCAAATCATATTCTTAAATCTTTTAAAGCTGAGAGCTGATAGCTTTCTTAATATTTAAATCGAAAGGAATAAACCCATGTTACTGATAGGAGAAAATCTTAACGTCATTAACAGGACTATAGGCAAGGCCTTCAAGGAGATGGACCCGGGTCCAATCGCGGAGGAGGCCATAAGACAGAAAGAGAAAGGCATGGACTGGATAGACATCAACCTCGGCCCCGCCAGAAAGGGCGGACCGGAGCTGATGGAGTTTGTGGTAAAGACGGTCCAGGAAGCCATCGGTGATTCGATACCATTGAGTCTTGACACCTCAAATATAGAGGCAATGGAGGCAGGGCTTGCGGCGCATAAGGGCAAGGCAATAATTAACTCCATCATGGCAAGGCCTGAGAGATACAACGCCATGATACCCCTGGCGGTGAAATACAAGGCCGCCATGATCGCCCTCATGTGGGGCCCGGAGGGCCTGCCGAGGGACGAGAATGAAAGGGGCGCCCTGGCGGCCGAGCTGATTTACACCGCCAATGAAGCGGGTGTCCCCAATGAGGACATCTTTGTGGACGGGATAGTAACCCCGATTAACATCCAGCAGCAGCAGGCCATGAGCCTGCTGGCCTTCCAGGAGATGCTCCAGGATATGTTCCCCGGGATCAAGTCCACCTGCGGGCTGTCAAACGTCTCAAACGGCCCCCCGACGCATCTGCGGCCCATATTGAATACCACCTACATGGTCATGCTTGAGAGGAAGGGCATGTATTCATGCATAGCGGACGCCTATGACGACACCCTGATCGCAGTGGCGAGGGGTAAGCGGCCTGATATAGTGCAGATAATCCACCAGGTCATGGACGGCAATGACCCGGACAAGGGTTCCCTTTCCAGGGAACTCCTGGATTTTTACAAGACCGCCAGGGTCATTCTGGGCCATTCGCTCTACTCCGATTCATGGCTTGAGCTGTAATTTTATCCTTCGCGATTAAACCTGTTATCAATTTGAAAGGGATCCTCTGATATTTTTCAGAGGTTCCCTTTTTTATACTGTGGCAGTTTAGAAATCATCCAATCCGGGGGTTTAATAGGCCGTGCTGTTAAACCCGGGCATGACCTCAACAGATAGTGTTTACAATTAATAATAATTCTATATGTTGTTAAAATCATGTGAAAAAAGTTGACATTCAAAGAGAATTTAAGCTAATATCCTGCAACCAATTATTTAAAGGATTTAAATACATCAAAAATACTAAAAGTTTTAAAATATGGTTTACTGAACTCAAGCTCCTGATTTAAGGGAGGGCAGGTGTTTAAAAAACGGAAAATCGGATTCATTGAAGTTCAGAATGAGAACATCTCATTTGTTTCTCTGGGTAGAGATGGCACCTGGCATTACCTGGAGAGCATACCCCTCATGGATACTTTTGATGGGGAAAATCCCGCCGTAAATATTTCCGAAAAATTTAAAGATCATGATTTCCCGCTTCTGATAACCCCTGATTTCTGGTTCGGCAATGCCAGGTATCCTTTCCGTTCCCATAGCAGCAAGATCATCCGGTCATTTCTTTCACGGAAGCTTGCCTCGGAGTTTCCCCAGGCTTCAAGAATCAAGGATTTTTTCTCCTACGAGGTTGTTAAAAATCAAAAGGGAGAACAGGAGATAGCTGCCAACTTCCTGCAGGAACCCAGGGCCTTTGAGCTTTATCAGTTTTTAATCCGGAACAATATAAGACCCCTTCGCATATCTTCGCCTGCCCTGCTCTGGAATGAAAGGTTGAAAAAAAGGGTTGATAATTTCAACCAGATCGGGACGGGTTTGATATATCTCTTTGACAGCAGGTGCTCACTGTATTTCTATTTTAGAGGGAATTTCCTCTTTTCAAGGGTTATAGCGCTGCCTGAATTTCAGGGAGATGATATACCGCAATTTGAGATAATAACCTATGAGATGAATCAATCGATCTACCATTTTAGCCAGAGGACAAAGACGGATCTGGAAAGGATCTTTTTATATTCAGGAAGAGAGATTGAAACGCATCAACTGTCCGAGATGCTCGGCAGAGAGGTGCGCACACTGCCTTCAGGTCCGGAACGGCGGGCTTCGTTGATTAATCAGAGTGTTATAATCCCTGTTTCCGATCCCGATGAAATACTTGAACCTCTGAGACTGCCCGGCGTTTCAAACCGGGAGGCAGTAAACGAGATCGAATGGAAAAAGATACAGGCCATAGGGATCATAATCGGGCTGATTTTGCTGACAATACTGGGCCTTGAATTTTCCTTTCTCACCGGCGTCAGGGACCGTGAGACCCTTTCTATTTCCGCGGCTCCGGAAGACCCGACGCAATCCATAAACCGGTACAATGAAGCGCTGGATGTGCTGCTGAACAAGGCCGGGGAAAAAGACCCGATGGATATTGTAGGCCGTCTGGCTGAATCGCTGCCGGAAAATATCCTGATCGAATCAATCGCGGCGACAACCGATCCGGCGCCTGCAGTATCTCTGTCCGGGGTCATAAAGGCTTACGGCGCCGATGACTTCGGCAACTCACTCAGGTCCCTTATAGAAAAAGTGAATATAAACATCCCCGCTCAAAAG
>JBFYXR010000022.1:0-4334 GCA_041310455.1 Desulfobacteraceae bacterium
ATTTTGAATCGACTTTAAAATGGACCAAGGAAATACCGTGCGCAGAGTATTGCCGTGGCTCAGGTAAATTAGAAAGAGATTATAGATTTCCAGCGGTGTGAAAGAACGCAGATAGCCACGCACCAGAGATTCCTTCTGGAGCAGCATCAGCAGCAGCGCCGGCAGATATGAAAGCAGAATGATCGCGGTGCTTCCGATGATCCGGCCGAAACGTAACCGATTCTCGACTGCCAGTAACTGCAGCCATAGCCAGACAAGGGTTGCGGTGATGGCCCAGAGGGCAAAATGGTTTGTCCAGAGAGAGAAAATGGACGCAAGTATGAACAGGCACCAGCAGGAGCGCTTGTCCGTTTTCCATGCCTGCTGCAGACCCCATAGCGCGAGAAGGGTCAGAAGCAGGAGGAGCATGTTGTTCTTGGCCTCCTGAGAATACCAGATGTGGAACGGCGATAAGGCCATCAGCAGGGCGGCGAGGACGGCTGTCATCCGTCCGAACCAATTCTTCGCCAGTGCGTATGTGAGCCAGATGGAGGCGAGACCGAAGATGAGCGAGGGCATACGCATGGAGATCTCGCCATCATCGAACAGGCAGATCCAACCCCGCATTAAAAGCGGATAGAGGGGAGGGTGCACATCATGAAAAAGAACCTTCATAAAATGACTGCCCTGCAAGCCTGCATGGGTGTACCACACTTCATCATACCAGAGGCTGGCTGTGAAGTTAGGGAGGCGAAGGCAGAGGCCAAGCAGGATAACGAGCCCAGGCGCGAACAGGGGGTGGCGACACATACGGAGTATTCTGCTCTCTTTTTGGGGATGTTCGGCTTTTGAAAGGTTATGCTGCATTTTCTTCATCAGTTCTCCTGGCGTAATGTCGGCAGTGTTGTCTTGTGGGAGCCAGTTTAATTGTTAGGGAATACAAGCGACTTGACCGTTACAGGGAATACCTGGCGGCCCACCAGCGGTTCGCTGATATCTATCCAATCCCCGTCATTCAGGGACAGTTCGTCCAGAGACAGGAGATTGTTTTTAAGGCTGGTTTCACGGCGCATAACATTGCCGACGCTGCATGCAACGTCCTTTTCAAATATGAGGATGACAGGTATCTTGTTTTTTATGGAATTGATAAGGGCGCTTTCAACGGATCTGGCAAACAGCTCAAGGTCCGCATAATTAACCTTTACCGGGTCCCTGAAATAAAGGGCTACTACCTCCTGCCCTTCTACAAAATCAAATCTCTGAAAGGCAAGATTTATCTGGGAGACAATATAATCAAAATTAAGCTGTGACTGCTCCACATCTACCCTGAGGACAGGGATGTTTCTCATTGGGAAGGAAAGCCTCTCGTCCATGAATCCGGATGACCCTGAGATGGACAGAGAATAGGCTCCTGCGCCTATAACCGTTGCCCTGATTTTGTTGACAGGCTCCACAACAGGCGCCTTTAATTGCGGCGCAAGGGCAATAATCTTGGCTGCAAGCAGCTCCCCTATGTCATTGAACTCCCCGAGCCCGCCGTATATAAACTCGGCAACGCCTCCTGAAAAAATGTATTCATCAATAACACCGGGAAAGATCAGGTTGTCAGTCATCATCAGCTCTTTTGCCATAGGTGAGTGTGCCGGACCTGTCATTACCTCAATCAAGACCTCTGCCAGCTTTCCAACTATCTTCCCCAGATCGTCTCTGGGGATAAGGTCGCCCATACTGTAATCAAGGCCCATATGCCTCATGACCTTGACGGCAGGGTCGTTAAGCCTGGATATCCTGCCTTCAGGGTCAACCGCAATCAGCCTTCCTCCAACTGATACGCAGCTTGTTGAAAGGACCTCCCCATTCTTTGATATGGCAATGTTGGACGTCCCTCCGCCGATATCGCAGGATATTATCGTTTTATTGAGATCTTTCGACCTCGCGGTCGCCCCTGAACCCATCGCGGCAAGGAGGCTTTCAAAATTGGGCCCGGCGGTAGCGGCGACGAATTTGCCGGCGTCCTTGGAAAGGGCCTCTGCAATCTGGGGGGCATTTTGTTTTTTTGCCGTCTCTCCTGTTACGATAACCGCGCCGGTCTGTATATCCGCAGTATCAATCCCTGCAAGCTCGCATTCTTCCTTGAAAAACGCTGTCAGCTTATCAATATCAATGGTGTTATTATCCAGCAGGGGCGTATAGATGATCCTCCCCTCATAGACTACCTTTCTTTCTTTGATCTGAAATTTTAAAGTTGGAGATTTTTCATCTCTGACTAATATCAGTTTAGAAAATACAAGATGACTGGTTGAACTGCCGACATCAATGCCGACGGAAAGAAGCTCGATTCTGTTGATTTCCATTGCCGTTTCTTATGATATTTTTGACTGGAGTATAGAGAATTTTGCCTTATGTGTCAATTGATATATGGGCTGTCATTAAAATGATATTATCATATCCTTATCATACGCCATCAATTATCCTAGATAAACCTAAACACAGGGGACATTAAAATTGCCTCCTTCAGTTTTTCAATTTAAAAAAGGAGGCCTCCGGAAAACCGGCGGCCTCCCTAAATTCCTGGCTTCTCGATAATGAGAGTGACCTTTTCAGCGGGTTTTACAGTTCCGCCATAAGCATAGAGGCCTCTTTGCCTGCCTTGGAAAGGCGTTCCGCCGCTGTCCTCTTTTTACCGATGCTGACCTCGTCAGGGGACACAAAATCAACTGCCTTTCTGTCGCAGAACCTTACACACTGAGGCTCGCCGTCACAGAGGTCACACTTGATGACCTTTCTGTCTATAACGTTAAAATTCATCGCACCGAAGGGGCACACGGCCACACAGGATCGGCAGCCGATGCAGACATCGTAATCCACCATAACCCTTTCCAGTTCTTCATCGCGGGAAATGGCCTTTACAGGGCAGACATTAAGGCAGGGTGCATCCTGGCATTGCTGGCAGGACATGGGCACATAAAGACCTTCCTGCTCCCATTTCATGACTTTTATGCGGCTTCGGGTAGGATTGGAAATGCCGTCATGCTTGACCGCACACACCAGTTCGCAAAGCCTGCATCCTGTGCATTTCTGGTAATCTATATATAAGGCTTTTGCCATTGTTTTTCTCCTCTTTAATAATATCTATTTACAGAATATGTGACGGCTCATTATCAATGCCGAGTCTCTTCAATAACTCAGGTGTCGGGATTCCTTTATCATCCCAGCTTTTATGCTTATAAAGCTCGGCGCGCATCTCGAGGAACTTGTCCTTCTCAATGACCCTGCCTATGACATCAGGGGCTCCGCGCCTCGTGGGCTCCTCATGATACCTGGGATTGAGTACATCGCCCTTCTCAGGGTCATCCGCGGTGAGGCCTTCCCTTATGTTGAAGAGCCGTTCAATATTATTGCACCTCTCCGCAACATCCCATATATCCCTGGGTGTCATTTCTATGCCCGTATTATAATAAAGCACCTTCGGCCAGTCCTCAAAGTTGGGCAACGTAGCGCCCAGGAATGTGGTGTGATACTTGCAAATACCCAGACAGTCAACTGCCATATAACAGTTCTCCTGCCAGAAGACCTGCCATGGCTTGCCGATATAATCCGTGTGTTCGGAACTTAAGGGTCCGTCATAGGGGACAGGATTGCTGTATATCCTTCTCATGACATCCTGGGGAAGATGATATAGGTCGATGGCCGGTCTGCTTCGAAGATGGTCGGATCCCCTTGAAGATGTCGCTATGTTCAAAGCAAGAGCCGGCGTAGCCCTCTCATCGGAATGTAGGTTGGACATGCCCTTTACCTGTATCAAGTACTTGAACGAGTCCTTGCCTATTATCTTGGATGCCTGGATGCCGCCATTTGCCAGCGTGTCGCCAAGCCAGCCCTTTCTAAAAGCGATTCGGTGGATCATCTCTATGACCGCCTCGTCATTACCCCAGCTGAGATCAAGTCCGTCCGTCTCTTTTTTTGTGATAATTCCCTTTTCATAGAGTTCCATGGCCCAGGAGATGATGCTTCCTGTATCAAGGTTGTCCATGCCGTACTGGTCAACAAGGTGGTTGCCCACAAGTACCGTTAATGCACGCGGAGTATCGGTCTCACCTCCGAAGGCGCCCTGGGATGTATATTCAGGTCCTTCTTCGTATTTGCCTGCGTATGGACCTGAAGGGATCTTATATTGCGCCCTGCAATGCACCTGGCATCCGAAGCATCCTGTCATGTGATATGGCCCCATGGTCTCTTCGCAGATTTCATCTATTCGTTCAGGCTCGATGTCATCCGCATATTCACATTGATTGTATTGAAAGTTTCTGCAGCGTATTCCGCCCCAGGAATTTGTTGCGCCCCAGATGAAGGGG
>JBFYXR010000023.1:0-4009 GCA_041310455.1 Desulfobacteraceae bacterium
TTTTTCTCCCTATGGGGACAGGATATTTTTTGCGCCTTCAGGTTCTGATGCTTACAGAGAAGGGAGAACTCGCCTTTAAAAAAAAGGGAATACCCCCTTTCAGCCCATCGGACGCGAACATACGAAAATCAATAACCGGCATGTATAGTGATGAGGATAGCGAGCATTATATAGACTCAAATTATAGCGGCTCAATGCTTGTTTTAGATGATGGCTCGATGTGGGACATTGACCCGGTGGACAAAATGATTGCAGCGTTATGGAAATTTGAGGCGATTATTACTGTCAGTTCCAGTAGCGGCGCAAAGTATGACTATGTGCTCAGCAATAGTGAAGATGGGAAAAAGGTGCGTGCAAACTATATAGGCAAAAGATAGCTAAAGCCCTGTTCCGCCTGTGACCTGATTCGCCGGCCACTCATTCTTATAAAAATATTTTCACGCTTTTACTTTCTCCCTTTGTATCCAGTAATTTCACTTAATGCATTCTTTGTAATCGTAATCTACTTTTTAATAAGGTTTGAAAGATCAAGTCGAAAAGGGATTGAGGACGTCAATAAAAATGAAAATGACTTAAAAAATTAAACAAGGAGGGAATGATGAATCTGATCAAGGCTCTTATGGGAAGACGGCAATTTCTGATGGCAGCCGGTGCGGCGTCCGCCGGTGCATTCACCTGCAGGAAACTCGCAGGTTTTCAATCGCGAGCAGCAATGGCAGCCGAAAAGGCCGGGGCTGCCGGCATTAAAGGGGATTTCAGCAGCAGGTACAGCCATCTTTTATCACCTCTTAATATCGGAAACGTAACCCTTAAAAACAGGATGATGTATCCTAATGCCCTGCCTCATCATATACAGGGTCCGGAAACCTTTCCCAATGACGCGCTGATATCCTATTACTCAAACGTAGCAAGAAACGGCGCTGCAGTTGTCACCGTGCGCGGCCTCGGCTCCTTGAAAAAGAAACATACATTCGACCTCACCGGCCAGGGTGTTCAGCTTTATCTCGCGCAGATGGCCGACGCAGTTCATTTCTATGGTTCCAAGCTGAATGTGGCCCTTACCATAGATGCGGAACCGGAAGGCGTCAGCATCAGCGAAATCCCCGCGCCCGATATGTCAACATACCGCAGTGAAAAGTATCGTGACTGGGGCGCCAAGAAAGAGATCCCCCCTGAAATGATACAAGAGACGATTGAAGACTGGACAAACACGTCAAAGCTTCTGCAGGAAATCGGTTTTGACATGGTCAGTCTCTATATGTCATACCGTTCTTCCACCCTTGCATGTTCACTTTCCCCCGCCGTGAACAAGAGGACCGACAAATACGGCGGCAGCCTTGAAAATCGGGCCCGTTTGACCATTGATGTGTGTCAGTCCATCAAGAAGGCCTGCGGTCAGGATTTCCTGATAGAGGCCCAGGTTACCGGTCAGGAGGAGCCCGGAGGCTACACCCTGGAGGATCTCTGTGAATATGCAAAACTGTGGGAGGGCTCTGTTGATATCCTTCAGATTCGTGACTGGGACGGCTCATCTTCCCATCCTACAGGCTTTAACTCTCAAAAGAAATACCCCAATACACTCCATTATGCCGAGGCCGTGAAGAAAACCGGCGCCAGGATCGTTGTAGCTCCGGTCGGAGGATTCCAGGACCTGGATCTTAACGAAGAATACATCGCAAGCGGAAAAACCGATATGATCGTCATGGCCAGGGCCTTTGTCTGCGATCCTGAATATAGCAAAAAGGCATATGAGGGCAGGGGCGAGGATGTGGTGCCCTGTATCAGGTGCAACAAATGTCACGGGGAATATGCAAAATTCAGCTTTGTTAAAGATGAGTCCATGCTGGTTGATGTTTGTTCCGTAAACCCGAAGATGGGCATTGCGTACCGGGTTGACCGGATGATTGACGCCCCTGTTTTGTCGAGGAAGGTTGCGGTCATCGGCGGCGGGCCCGCGGGCATGAAAGCGGCCATCGTGGCCGCCGGGAGGGGGCACAGGGTTACCCTGTATGAAAGAAACGATTTCCTCGGCGGTCAGCTCCGTCACGCGGATTTTGCCTCTTTTCAATGGCCTGTCAAGGGCTACAAGGATTACCTGATCCGGCAGATGGATAAACTCGGGGTTGAGGTGCTTTTGAATACCAGTGCCACCCCGGAAATGATTAAGGCAAAGGGGTACGACGCGATCCTGGTTGCCGTCGGTGCTGATCCTGTCATTCCGAACACACCCGGCGCGAAGGGCACCAATGTCCTGGCGCCCATCTTTGTTTACGGCAACAAAAACCTGGGTAAAAACGTCGTGGTTATCGGCGGTGATCTAATCGGCACGCAGACCGGGATATACCTGGGTCAAAACGGCCATAATGTGACGGTCCTGACATGTGAGAAAAAGCTTGGCCATGATTCCCAGCCCGTCCACTACTTTTCAACGGTAGAGTTGGCCTATGAGGCGATGGATAACTTTAAATTTATCACTGAGGTTACGGTAACCGGCATTTCGACAGGGAAAGTAACCTATGTCGATACCAAGGGCAATGAGAAGTCCATCCAGGCCGACAACGTCGTGATATCTGCCGGCAGGCAGCCAAGAAAGGAGGAGGCGCAGAAGTTTTACGGCACAGCCGACCGGTTCTTTACCATCGGCGACTGCGATAGCGCGGGTTCGGTTCGTTCATGTACCCGCACCGCATTCGCCGCGGCATCTCAGATCTGATGGAAACGGTTTAAATGGGTCCATAAGAAAGCAAGAGACCTGACAGGCCGGTTAAATCTTTACTTTCTTATGGACGTCTCTTCCACGGATAATAAAAATAAGGGGCCTGTCATGATAAGTCGTTACAAGAAATTATCAAAAAGAAGGACGAACATGAAGAATCATGGCGGTACTATCAAAACAGGAGGCCAGGCTCAGCAATCCCGGGCGACAGGTGAGTTCTTCGGTGACAGTGAACAGGAGCGCGGGATGATCAATAATGTCGCTGCAAAATATTATCCATAGAATCAGCATGACCAGGGTCGTATCCGATAACACGTCACCGGGGGCATGCGATTTTCTGGCCTTCCACTCGGGTCTTTCCAGGGCGAGATTGAAGGACGCAATGAACAAAGGCGCGGTCTGGTTGAAAAGGAAGGGCCTGAGCCGCAGACGCTTGAGGAAGGCCACCTTCCTTCTGAAAAAAGGCGACACTATCGAACTGTATTACGACCCGAAGGTTCTCTCGAAGTCCCCGCCGTCCGCCTCATGTCTTGAGGATTACAGGCATTACAGCATATGGTTTAAACCCGCCGACCTCCTCACCCAGGGCACGGATTTCGGCGATCACGGGACGCTCCTCAGACAGGCGGAAGTGTATTTCAATCCAAAACGCGAGGCATATCCCGTGCACAGGCTGGATCGGGAGGCCGCAGGTCTGATCATGATTGCCCACTCCAGGCAGGCTGCCGCTGAACTTTCTATGCTTTTTGCGGAGCACAGGGTTGTCAAACGCTATCGTGTGGAGGTGCTGGGCATGCCGGAAAATAGCGAAGGGTTCATCAATGAGCCCCTGGACGGAAAAACAGCTGTTTCCAGATATCGCGTTATCTCCCGGAATCCAGATGAGGCCACATCCACGCTGCTGGTTGAGATAGAAACAGGAAGGCTGCATCAAATCCGTCGTCATCTGGCCGGTGCAGGCCTTCCGGTTATGGGCGACCCACGCTACGGGACCGGCAACAGGGATGGAAGGCCCATGAGGCTTGTAGCATGTGAACTTTGCTGGCGCTGTCCGTTTACAGGTGAGGAAAAGGTGCACTCTCTGTGAAGATATGGCACAAATCAGCAATATCCGGCTAGGATTTTGCATTAGCATGCATCCCCGTCATGGGAGGTCCAATTTTTTAAATTGAAATGGATTGGATGCAAAATTCCGGCAAAAGGTGATCTAAAGCGGCCGGGTATGATCAATAATATCTGCCGGGACCTCAACACTTATAGCATTTGAGGTACCTTTCCGCCCGCTTTACAGGC
>JBFYXR010000024.1:0-5577 GCA_041310455.1 Desulfobacteraceae bacterium
ATCCAGAATGTTATTGATAATACCCACCCTTTAGATCACCTTTTTCCGGAATTTTGCATCCTACCCATTTCAATTTAAAAAATTGGACCTCCCATGACGAGGATGCATGCTAATGCAAAATCCTAACCGGGCATTGCTGACTTTATCTGATCTTTATCCATGCAGGTCAAAATTCTCAAGGCGGCAATAAACCAAATGAAAAGCCCAATTCTCCGCATGACAATGTATAGTATCCGCCCTATCTGTTTTATTGCCTAAAAACAGGTTTTTTTATATCATCACCACAACTTTTTTCTCAACCCATCAACCTCTTTTCAGGGAGGTCTCAATGTCCTTCTGGTAATAACCTATTAGACTCGGTGTCTTCGTATAACCATTCTTGGATTGTGCCCTTCAGCTTTCAAACCCTTAGATTTTGCAGAGTGCAATAGAAAGGATAAAAATCTATGAGTGACAAACAAAATAAACAGGAAGGTATTTCCCGTAGAGGTTTTCTAAAAGGTACAGCCGCACTGGCCGGAGGCGGTCTAATTGCCGGCTCCAAACTGAAAGCAGCTGAAACGCAGGCGCCAAAAACAGCTGCATCCGTCACAGGCGGTCGTGTTGCAGGTTATTGCGGGGAAGGTGATTGGCTGGGAACCCCTCCGGCCATCCCTGATGCCGATATTAGAAAGACCATCGATGTTGACGTACTTGTGCTAGGTGGCGGCCATGCCGGCCTGCTGGCAGCGCTGGGTGCATCAGACAATGGCGCCAAGGTCGCAGTTGTGGAGAAACAGGCAGAGAAGGCCTTTGATACCTATTGGGGCAGGGTTGGCGAAGATATCGGTCACGTCAATTCCAAGTGGCTTATCAATCGTGGATACGGGCCATATGACACGGGCGAGGTTGTAGCGGAGTTTGTCAAGCGTGCCGCCGGCCGATGCAACCCGGATATCATCCGCATGTATGTGGAGAACTCAGGCCCCATGTTCGACAGGATGGTCGAGGTCTACGAAGAGTATAAGGATCTGCGCAAGAAAAATGACAGTGTAGTGGAATTCAAATATGGCGCTCCAGGCGGTGGTCCTGGTGGCGCTCCGGGTGGTAGCGCTTCAGGTGGTGCTGCTGCCGGCACTACAACCGTAAAATATGATTTCTCAAATATCATAAGCGAAGAGATGCTCATCAACCAGACACAGAAGGGTGTTAAGCCCAAGGATTATCCCATCGAGCTTGGCGGCTACAAGACCTGGCCATGCAATGCCCAGTTCATGGGACCAACCTTGCGCAGGCCGGTTCAAGCCTTTGTCTCGGTTCTCAGATGGTTCGAAAAATACCATGTACAGAAGACCATGGATCAGGGCGCGGATTGGCATTATGAGAAAACCGCTGTTGTCCTTACCCAGGAGCCAGGTGTAGATGTTACGGGCGCAATAGTGCAGGATGCAGCCGGAAAGTATATCAAGTTCACGGCCCGCAAGGGTGTAATATTAGCCACCGGAGGCTTTCAAGGCAATCCCGAGATGTGCTGGGCGCTTCTTAACGAGAGCCAGGAATGGGCAGAGCGTGCCGGAATGACAAAAGGAAAACTCACAGCCGGTTCTTTCAGCGGACAGGGCCTTAAGATGGCCTGCTGGGCAGGCGGCATGATTGAGCCTTCACCCCGCGGTTCTATGGGCGGTGGCGGCGGCGTATCAGGTCCATGGGGGATCAGTCCTATGCTGCAGCTCAACGCGCATGCAAAGCGTTACTGCAATGAAGCGGCTGCCCCGTTGGTAGGGCAGGCAGCGCAGCGCCAACCCAAAGGCATCATGTGTCTTGTCACCGACAAGAAATTTATGAAGAGCGTAGAGATATCCGGTCTGGAGCATGGCGGGCCGAATTACGGCCGTCCTGTTTACTATGAAGATACAGAGGCTGATATGAAAAATGTTTTAGGCGCCGGCGCCAAAGGCGGACAGGTGAGATGCTGCAGGGTGGCGGAACGCGAGCTGCATACCGTCTATGGTGCTAACACGCTTGAAGAGCTGGCTGGATACCTGGGTTACACGGATGATCTGGTAAAGACTTTTTTGGAGTCTGTCAAAAACTATAATGAGCTTTGTAAAAAGGGCGTTGACAGCGAATTCGGCAAGGATGCCAAGACAATGATCCCCATCAATGAGCCCCCGTTCTATGGCTGCAAGGGCCAAAGCGGTGGCGGCATGATGGGTTCTCTTGGAGGCATGGCTACCCTGTCAGGCATGTTGAGCGACGATAAGCTGAGGGTGCTGAACAAGGAGGGGAAACCCATTAAGGGGCTCTTTGTTTGTGGAAATACGCTTGGCGGGCGCTATGGCCTGGGTTACAGCACGCCTTTTGCAGGCAATTCCATTGGTATGGCGTTAACCCACGGCTGGTTGGCAGGGAAGTTCGCAACCAGCATCCAGGATTCGGATTGATAAGGAGTTTGATCAGGTTTTGAGCTGTGTCCACAGCTCAAAACCTGTAATTTCAATTTTTTATTATAAAAAGATCTTTGTATCCTCCGTATTCTTCTTTTTCAAGATCAGCCTTGGGTACAAACCGTAACGCCGCTGAATTTATGCAGTAACGCAGCCCCGTGGGCTTTGGCCCATCGTTGAAAACATGACCCAGATGTGAGTCCGAGTGTTTACTTCTGACTTCAGTGCGTTCCATGAAAAAGCCGCGGTCGATTTTTTGGATAATATTCTCCGGTTCCAGCGGGCGGGTGAAGCTCGGCCAACCTGTTCCGGAGTCGAACTTGTCGATGGAGCTGAATAACGGTTCTCCTGATATAATGTCAACGTAAATACCATCCTCGTGATTGTCCCAATATTCGTTTTCAAAAGGCGGCTCTGTGCCTCCCTGGCGGGTGACCTCGTATTGTAAGGGAGTCAGACGCTTGCGAAGCTCAGCATCATCGGGAATTACATAAGCACGGCCATTTTTATCAGATGACATCCCGCTGTTTTTCATCTCCGCATACACCCCTCCGGATTTTAAATCGCCGGCACCCTCCCATACATCTTTAAGAAACTGGTCTCTTCCGGATCCGGACCGGTAGGAGCAGTAACGGATAGGATTTTTTTTATAATAATCCTGGTGATAATCTTCAGCCGGGTAAAACAGGCCAAGAGGAAGGATGTCGGTAGCAAGGGGCTTTTTAAAGATTCCGGCAGCGGCCAATTTTTCTTTTGAGCTTTGAGCCATCTGACGCTCTTCTTCGGTTTCATAGAAGATGGCGCTGCGATACTGGGAACCACGGTCCACAAACTGACCACCCGAATCCGTAGGGTCTACATGCTGCCAGAATATGCCCAGCAGCTTCTCGTAAGTAATCTTTTCAGGGTCGTAAATAACTTTCACAGCTTCAACATGGCCGGTCCTGCCGGTAGAAACCTGTTCATAAGCAGGATTCGGCAAATTGCCCCCGGTATAACCCGATATTACCTTTATCACACCGTCGGCTTTTTCAAAATCCGATTCCGTGCACCAGAAACAGCCGCCGGCAAAAACTGCAGATTTTGTTTTTTGGGATCTGTCGTCCATATATTCCTCCATTGTATAATCCATATTTTTAGCCTTGTGGCAGCTCAATAAAGCTGCAGCCAGAATCAGTATTGCAATAGTTATCTTTTCCACGGGATACCTCCATTTCTAATCTATAGTAGGAAGATAATCATCTGATTGAAATTTAAAACTTTTTTATTAAATCCTGGTTGGAAATTGGCAAGGGTTTGTGAAAACTGAATTTAGAAGAAACCATAGATTGGAAAATGTCCCAGCAATTAAATATGAATAATAATTTCAATAAGTTAACGGCAATAATATTATTGTTTGGCCCGTTCCATCCTGGATACAGTATTGGAGGTGTTACAATCACTCCATAGCTGCACCAGAATAACGCAAAATGTCATAAAATGGTCATATATTGCCATACCTTTTTCAGATTTAACGGTTCATTATGTTAAGATATCATAAAATTTTTTTTATCCTCCTTCTTCCTTAAGCGAGATGAGAAAGTTATTCAGGATAGGAGCTTCTTTCTAAGGCAGCAACCGGCATGGGATTTATGAAACACTCCGCTTAAACAACAACGCCGGTTGCAATCCTTTGTAAGATGAATTAGGATCACATTCCTAAAACAATGAATCTCTTCATGGGTAATAATATTATTCACATCAACAATTCGAATCATAAAAAGAAAGGAGATCAATATGGATTCACAGTGTCAAAATTTGACCAGAAGAAAATTCATGATGGTAAGCTCCGCTGCGATCGCATCGCCATTGCTTTTGGACGCTGCAGGTTCGATGGCTGCGGCAAAATCCGCTGAAACCAGGACAACCGTAACCGGCATCGCCAAAGGGACCAAGATATATTTTATCGCTCACGGGTGTGTAGGCTGCCATGTGTGCCTGACATTCTGCCCTGCAAAGGCCATCCACTTCGGGGACACCGGAAATGAGATAGACCAGAAGAAGTGCATTCACTGCGGCACCTGCTACAGGGAGTGCCCTATTTCCGTTGTTAGTGAAACTGAGATTTCATAAGGAGGATAAAGATATGACTACAAAAGTAATGGAATGCGATCTGGTAGTGTTAGGGGCCGGAGGCTCCGGTCTTGTCGCCGGTACCAGGGCCTTTGATCTCACCGGAATGAAGGTGATTATTCTTGAAAAATCCAGGAAGCCGGCCGGCTGCACCTATTTTGCCAGCGGCATGGGAGAGTCCGGTCCGATAAGGGATTCAAAGTGGCAGAAGGCCGCGGGAGTCAAGGTAAACGCTGATCCCCAGGACCTCTCCGGACAGTTCTTTGACTGGCTAGTGACTGCGACAACACAGGCAGAGGCGGAGAAATTTTTCTCTGTAGCCAAGGCTGGGGATAATGCGAGGGGTGGAGTGGGAAGCATCAGAAACCTTGAGCGTACCGAAAAATATAAGAATCTGCCTGACCACAGCATCGGACCCGGCAGGATGGGTTCCTGGGTTGTTGATCACCTGACCGACTACTGTAAGAAGAAAGGAATTACCCTTCTCACTGAAACCAGAGCAAGAAAGTTTCTCACGGATGATAAGGGCAAGGTAACGGCTGTGCTGGCCGACACCAGCGACGGACAATTGCTGGTCAACTGCAAGGCCTGCGTTATAGCAGCAGGAGGATACGGGGCCAATATGGACCTTCTCAAGAAATATTATCCGAAACATTTTAATGGTAAAAAGATACATAGCCTGTGCCCGCCTGCCATGACAGGCGATGGCATCCTTGCCGCCCAGGAGATCGGGGCCTATATTGACCCGACCATAAGGGGCCTGTCTTTCCCCGGTGGTTTTTTCGGCGACGGTATGATGCGTCATCCCTGGAATACGAACCTTCAGAAACTTCAGAGCGGAAAGTGTGTAATTATCAACATGAACGGCAAGCGCTGGAAGAATGAGGCAGGTATGGGCGGGGGAGATATAGCTGAACAACCGGACGGCGTAGCCTGTGCCATTGTTGACAGTGACATAGTCGAAGCGGCCGACTCGCAGCAGGGCAGTACGCCGATGATGGGCGGTAGTGACCCTAGAACCATAAAGGAGGATCTTGAG
>JBFYXR010000025.1:0-2902 GCA_041310455.1 Desulfobacteraceae bacterium
GGCCTGGCCGGACTGGTCGCGGAACATGGATGGCTCCTTTCGAACCTGCAGGAGTCCTCCTCAACGCAGCACCTCGAGGCGGGACAGCGACTCGAGCAGGGCCGGCCCCATGTCAACGGCATCATAGAAGGCTGTTCCAGCGCCCGATTTTAAAAGGTGATCAAGCACCTCTTCAGGGCTGCTGTAGCGGAACAAGATATTTCCTTCATTCAGAAATTCAAGCTCAAATCCCGCGGCCTCGATCTATTCACGTGCATGATTCATTTCACGGGGAAAGTCAAAGACAACACGCTTTGTCAACACCGTCGGATCTTCGGCAACGAGTTTATAGAATATCCTGGTTCAGTGCTGATTTTTTATTCTTCCCTGCTCCATGCTTGTGCCTTGCGTTTTTCTTTTTCTGTTTTTATGATTTTACAAGCTTCCCGCTACCGCCCATGTTCAGTTCGGGAACTGTAAAGGTCAATGTAAATTCTTTGTCATTCTCCAAAAAAGTACCTGTGGAATTTACATTTACATTTCCCATGGGTGTGGAGGCAATAAATGAAAATGTCAGCGTCTTTTCTTTTAAAACCACATCAGTCAACTGCGTGTTGGATAAGAAGCCCTGAGTATCGGATATTACCCCTGTGACCTTATCGCCTTCATGGACTAAAGTCAGATCCATGTTATCAGTGATTCCCTGACCCTCAATGAATGACTGACCTGTCCATTTTCCTGAATAATTAGGCGTTGCCTTGATTTCCTTTTTAACTTCCTGCATGCCGGCACAGGATGCGACACATATAAGGACAATTATTAGAGCTGCAATTTTTCTCATGTCTTTCCTCGTGATTAAAATAATTTATAAAGATGTCGTTATCAGTATGATAAAAATAGTCAAGTCGGCAAAAAAGTGTGTGACAACCGGGGCCATCATACCTTTTGACTTGTAACGGATTACTCCCAATAAAATGCCGTATACAAAGGTCATCAAGACTCCCGCACTCCCGTTTGGAAATCCGGCGATATAATGCAATAGTCCGAATGCCCCTGCCTGCGATATTATGGATACCGCCGGACTGTTAAAAGCAGAATTCATCCCATTCATGATGATCCAGCGGAAGGCTAATTCCTCCATGACTGCATTAAGCAGGGCAAAACCCAAACCTGCAAATAGCATGAGCATTAACGGCATATTCTGGATCTGGCCAAGATAAATGCTCAGGTCTGGTTTCAATAACCGGTACCAGCATATAAGCGCGATCACCGACATAGATATCGTTATCAGCATTAGAATCAAAACATCTTTACTGATAGATCCTAACTTCAGCCATGTGTATGATCTGCGAATAGGAGGGATGGATAAGATAATCAAATGAAATACTGTCAACGGTACGAGCAGGCTCCATGGCCACCAGGCCATGATAGGCGATATTAAAGGCAGGAAAAGCAACAGGAAGCAAAAAAGCGAGACATGTATCCCTTCCTTTGAACGAATAACAACTCCCGTTATAAGAAAAAAAGCAATCAGCAATAATACCCATAGCCTGCTTGGCAGGATAAAAGAAAGTGAGAGGGCGACGATTGTCAGTGAAATAACAATAGTATTCAGAGTTGACCTACTCATTAACCATACCTCATCTCACTTCAGGCCGCTGAGAATTCCTTTATCAAGCAGCCTGTCACTGAGCATCCACTTGACCTTGATCAGGACCTTCGCCATAATTGTTGTAGGATACCGGAATTTCGGTCTGTTTGCCTTGATGGCACTGACAACCGCATCGGCTGTGCAGTCAGGTCCCGGGGCCTTTGAGTACATATCCCTGGAATATCTTTTAAAAGCAGCAACCAGGGCTGTGTACTCCTCCGGGTGCTCCAGTTTATCGAGCGTGAAAAATGCTGTCTCTTCGAATTCCGTCCTAACAGGACCTGGCTCTATCACAACGACATGGATGCCGAGGTGTCTTACCTCCATTCTCAGGGCGTCTGACATGGCTTCAACCGCGTGCTTGGTGGATGCATACCATCCCAGGACAGGCATTGATACTTTCCCGACTACGGATGAGGTATTGATGATCAGACCGCTCTTCTTTTCCCTCATATGCGGCAGCACTGCCTTTATCATCCTTGCCATGCCGAATACATTCACCTCGTATTGTCGCTGTATTTCCTCCAGAGGGACACATTCAATGGCGCCATAGGACCCGTAACCGGCATTGTTGAACAGCACATCAATCTGTTTCTGCTCCTCAATAATCCTGGCGACGCCTGCGTTGACCGACGCGGTATCAGTGACATCCATCTTCAGAATGTGCGCCCCCTTTGCCTCAATATCCCGCATCTTCTCAATCCGCCTGGCTGCGGCATAGACAATATACCCCTCGGCCAGCAGTTTCTCCGCAACACGCCTGCCGAATCCGGACGACGCCCCCGTGATAAGTACGGTCTTCATATTCCCCCTTTTATTTTGTCATCCCGATGCTGAACATTGATTCAAGGTCATGTCGTGAATATGCCTTAAAAGCGAGCATCGTCTCTGTTTTCAGGATACTGTTGATCTGAAGCAGTTTTTTTGTGACAAGATCTGCAAGATCATCATTTGATTTAACACGCGCTATTGCGACAATGTCATATTTCCCGCTGACAGAATAGGCCTCCGAAATGCCCTCCATCTCCGCCAGCTGCTCAGCGACCTCGTTGATCTTTGTTCTTTCCACATTTAAAAGAATAATTGATGTGACCATATATACTCCTTGTTGATTCACTACATTTTCAGGTATTCCAGCAGCTTGTACATCAGCACGGCGGGCCAGAAAAGGGCCTTGCAAAAACCCCATACTCCTATCCAGAATGTGGCCGCATGCTTAATGAAATAGATCGCTGCACCTATGAATGCCGTCCCGTAAATACCGCCGAAAAT
>JBFYXR010000001.1:0-7229 GCA_041310455.1 Desulfobacteraceae bacterium
ATACGGCGCTTTCCACAATCTCTATCCCTATAATCTCCCTTGCCATGGCTGAAAGAAATATAGGGATAGTGCCGGTTCCGGAATAGAGATCCAGGACCGTCTCTTTGCCGCTTAATCCTGCATATTCAACAACCTTTTCGTACAGTCTTCCGGCCCCTGATGTATTGGTCTGGAAAAATGAATTGGCGGAGACCTGAAAATCATACCCGCCTATTCTGTCCCTGATGTGGCCCGGCCCTGAGAGGATCACCTCCTTCTCTCCAAATGAGATGGCGGCCTTTTTTGAGGTGATGTTATTTACGATGGTCCTGATATTCCCGAACGCCCTGTTAAGCCTATCGGCAAGAGGCATTAATGCCTCTTTTATCTCCTGAGATGTCACGATATTGACCAGCCATTCATCATGGGCGGCTGAGCGGCGAAGGGTAAGGAAACGCCAGAAGCCTTCGTGGGTTTTCAGGCCGTAAACAGGCAAACTGCTTGTCCTGGCATAATCCTTTACAGCCCTGAGGATGCTGTTACCTGTGTCAGCCTGGAGCAGGCAGCCTTCCATGTCAATGACCTTGTAAAATACGCCAGGGACATGAAGGCCAAGACCGAAATCATCGGCGGGTTTCCCTTTAACGAATTCGCCCGGCATCAGCCATCTGCGGTCTGAAAAGGAGAACTCCATCTTGTTGCGATATCCGAATACGCTGTCCGAAGGAATAACATCATGGATAAGGACATCCGGAACAGACCCGATGCGCTGCATGGAGTCCCGGACATGTTCTTTTTTGAATCTGAGCTGGCTTGAATAGTCCAGGTGCTGATAGTTGCATCCGCCGCAGAAACCGTTGTAAGGGCAGGGCGCCTTGACCCTGTCCTGGGAAGGGTCTAAAATTTCAATCAGGTCCGCCTCGGCATAGTCCTTTTTCTTTTTGATGATACGGGCCAGGACCCTGTCTCCTGGGACTGCGCCCTTAACAAAGATGACAAGCCCGTCCATGCGTGCCACACCCTGACCGCCGAAGGCCATCCTGTCCACCCAGAGTTCAATTATATCCTCTTTTCGCAGCTTCATGGCTGCACATTATCATTTTAAAATGCCTTTTGCCAAAAGGTTTGTTGATTGCATAAAATTTTTTGCACATATGCACAAAAAGGGGATCAACAGACCGGTTTGAGATTTGGAACAGCTTGTTATTGAAGGATTTTTTTATGGCACGGCTCTTGCCCCGTGGAAATGATCAGTCTGAGGATAAATTATTCCCGAAAGGAGGCATTGCCATGTCATGCATCAATCCCCAAAAGAATATCTCTCCGGGATTTACACTGATGGAATTAATTGTCACACTTTCAATGCTTGGCATAATTTGTTCCTTTGCCATCCCCGCCTTTTTGTCCTGGCTTCCTGAGTATTATCTTAAAAGCGCAGCACGCGATGTTTTTTCCAATATGCAACTGGCAAGGAGGATGTCCATTAAGGCAAACGGCAATTACAGGGTAATATTCAACACAGGAGGAAATGGATACTATAGAATATTAAGGCCCGATGGGACAACGGATAGGACGATAAGCCTTCTAAATTACGACAAGAGCGGCGGCATTGGATACGGAGGAGGGAATGCCTCAAAAAGCGCCACCGCATCAGGGGGTAAAATACCTGCTGATGGGGTAAGCTACCAGTACAACAGGATCTCATTCAATCCAAGGGGCCTTGGCAGCGGCATGGGATATACATATCTGAGCAATCGAAATGGGACTGCCTATGCAATAGGGTCATGGATATCGGGTATTATAGTAATAAGGAAATGGAATGAAAGGAAAGGAGAGTGGGAGTAACCCCGCCCGCCCTCCCCTTAACATAAAGGGGAGGAGAAAAGGTTGCTCTCCATACCAAGGGGTTGAAGAAAATTATCTTCCCATAACCGAGAAAGAGAAAACATAGCTCCCATAAATGAAGATTAAGGAGTCTATTGCTGTCAAAAAACTTTACAACTGATAAATTATATAACAGCAGAATAGCTTTTCAAGCACCTCGAATATCCACCTGTATTTGATTATAACCATAATATCAACATGTTGGCAAAAAGATGAAATAATGGCACATGTATTGCTTCCATAATGTCGGACTAAAACAAAATTTCAATCTTCCTTAAAGGTACCGGCTATGAAGAATAAATCATGTGTCATTAAAGGCAAATCAGGTTTTACTCTTGTTGAGCTGATGGTAACTATCGGGGTATTAGCCATCATGGCGGCTGTAGCAATACCGAGTTTTTCCCAATGGCTGCCTTCTTATCATCTCAGGAGCGCAGCGAGGGAGGTGTATTCAAACATGCAGCTGGCAAGGCTGGAGGCGGTCAAACGAAACACCAACTGCGTGGTGAATATCGACACCACCCTGAATAAATATGATATAAGCCCCATAAACAAGGATGTCCCATTGAGCCAATACGGAAGCGGAATTGTCTTTGAGGGTCCCACCACGTCATACGTTACCGAAGCCAGTGTTACCTTCACATCCAGGGGTTCTGCCTCGCCCCATAGCTTTGTCTATCTTACGAACAGCGAAAAAACCGCCTTTTATCAGATTGAGATAATGCCTATCGGTACAATAAGCCTTACAAAATATAATGGATCAACCTGGGAGTAATAATGATGAATAAGATATCAAAAAGAATCAGCATTAAAAAATCCGAAGGAGGCTTCACCATTGTCGAGATCCTTGTGGCTTTAGCCATAAGCGGAATAGTAATGGCGGGCATCTATTCTGCCTATTACACCCAGCAGAGGTCCTATGAGGTCCAGGAACAGGTGGTGTCCATACAGCAGAACCTCAGGGCGGCCATGTATTTCATGGAGAGGGAGGTCCGCATGGCAGGCCTGGACCCCGAAAAAAATCCAAGTGGAGATTTCGCGATTAAAACGCCCCTGGCAGACACTTTACGGTTTTCAGAGGACATTTCTGATGATCCTACAGATGATGACGATGGTGATGGTAATAATGACGATGAGCCAGATGGGACACTTCAATCCAGAGAGGACATAACATACGCTATAAATTTAAATAAATCACTAATAAGGATTACTGGATTAGGCACTGCAGACGAATCAACACAAACTCTTGCCGAAAATATAGAGGCGCTTGATTTTGTCTATCTTAACAGCAACGGGGTAGTAATCCCTCAGCCGATTGATGCCGCTACAATCGGCAATATAGCGTCCGTACAGATAGCAATGGTGGCAAAGAGCGAGAGGCCTGATCCCCAGTACAGCAGCACCCAGTCGTTCACGAATATGCAGGGCGAACTCCTGGGGACCACCTATACGGATAAATACCGCAGAGAGGTCTTAACCGCCCAGGTCAAATGCCGGAATATAGGCATGGATTAGATGATATTTTTTATTATCAGGAACAGGATATTAAAATGGAAAAGATAAAAAACAAGGAAGGTTTCACACTGCTGGAAGTGATTTTTGCCGTCTCTATACTGACCGTCGGCATTCTTTCCGTGGCCGCCATGCAGGCAGGATCCATAAGGGGAAATGCCTTTGCCTGGGGTACGTCCGAGGCATCAAACGTGGCAATGGGCCAGATAGAAGGCATGATGGAATGGCCCTATAACGACCCCCGCCTGACAGCCGGCGAAACCCATGACGGCGATCCTGTCGGCCGTTATGCCGTCAGTTGGACCGTTCAGGATGATGCTGTCATAGCCAACACAAAACTCATCCAGGTAACCGTCTCATGGAGCTCACACGGAAACAAGATCATGACTGTCCCCTTTGTGCTCGGACGGGTTATCTAGAAACAAGCGAGGCAATAAAATGAAACTATTTTCCAATGACCAGAATAATGAACAGGGTTCGGTGCTTGTAGTGGCGCTTGTAATACTTGTCCTCCTTACCATAATCGGCATATCAGCCACCACCACAACCAACATAGAGACCCAGATAGCGGGCAATGACAAGTTTCAGAAGATAGCCTTCTATATCGCGGACGGCGGTATTCCGGCCACGGCCAAGGTCATCACTGCTATTATAGATGCCGGGGATGAGCCTGACGACCTGGGCTCGGCAGTCACATACCTGGGGGAAGATGGGTCATTGCTTGATAAGGTAATGGGTTATAATGAAATTACGGATACTGATGACCCTGATGTTAGATTTACAATTGGTCCTGTCAATGAAACAAACGTGGATCTTCACCGCACCAGAACAGAGATCCTGGCAGGGGGGGGCGTTGAATTCGCTGCAGGCTCTGAGGGAGTAGGTGCAGGCGCCGCAGGCGGAGGGGTTGCCATTTTTTATAATATTGGTTCCGAAGGAAGCGGCCCGTCTAATTCAAGGTCAAATATCATCGCCGATTACAGAAAAGTTGTCGGTATAGTAGGAGGTCTATAATGAATAAACTTATTATCAAGACAATAATGCTGTTAATCGCCTGTGTTTTTATTTCTACAGCGGGGACAGTCGCAGCGGATCCTGCCAAAACCGGCATAAGCACATATACATCCTATCCGATATTCCAGACCAGCGCCGTGCAGCCCAATATAATGGTGCTTCTGGACAATTCAGGAAGCATGAATTTTGCCGCCTACGGGACAGACCCGGAATACGGCGGAGGGCTCGTCAGTGATGACAGCTATGGAGGAGAAGGATACAGCAGCGCCAACCGGACTACCATCCAGAAAACCATAGATCTCTCTACGGATGACGCGCAGGAGCTTATTACTCAAGTATCAACCGGAGGGACCGTAACATCAACCACCAACAGCATTCTCACAAACAGCGCAACAGTGGATATGGGGCGAAGGACCGAAAATTCAGGGGGCGGCGGCGGTCGTCGCGGCGGCGGCACAGTTACTACAACGACATACACCTGGACAACCGGCCTCCGGTTTACAGGAATGGATATCCCCCAGGGCGCAACAATCACCAATGCGTATATAAGGTTCAGGGCCTATAACGGTCCTTACTTGGAGAAGGCTACCTTAAATATTATCGGGCTGGTTGACAATGCGGATGACAACCCCGACACATTTACAAGCACCTATGGCAATATCTCCGGCAGGTCAACAACCTCCTCAACCAATCAGGTCACATGGGCGCCCGGCAACTGGCCATCGGGCAGTTACGATAACAGCCCGAGCCTGTCAGCAATAGTCCAGGAGCTTGTGAATGATCCCGATTGGGGCGACGCCGACTCGGAGAAGACCATAGCATTCAGGATAACCCGCAGCTCGGACGCCTACAGAAGCGCGTATTCCTATGATACCAGCTCAGCCTCCGCTCCTACGCTCTATGTCGAATATGAGACTGTAACCGATACGACATCAGCTGTAAGATATTACGGATACTTTAATCCTGAATATTTCTATAAATTCGACAGTTCGGATAACCAGTTTGAACATGCCTATCTCAAAATCGGCTATTCGAGCGGGACATGGACAGTAAAAGATCTCTCCACCGGGAGCACAACAACCCTTAACAGCGCCGCCATAGACTCTCAGGAATTATGGGACGGGAACTGGATGAACTGGCTGACCATGAGGAGGCTGGATATCCTTAAAAAGGTCCTTATAGGAGGCAAGGCAACCACGGAAGCCGACAATGAAATCATAGTCTCCGGCGAAGACCCTGATCAGGCCAGCAGGTATTATCAAAAGAACTTCACCTCCGGGGCCGCAGGCGTATGCCCCTATCCTAATAATACCTATTTTGGGGTTAGGGCCGGCTACCTTTATGTGAATGCATCCTATCCCACAAACAGCAGCTATACATTCAGTTCAGGAGCAACCACCTTCAAGCTGGATATCCTTAAACAGCCAGCCTACGACACCAATGATTTTGAGAACGGCAACCTTGTAGGCGTCCTCCAGAGGATCGGGAACAGGGCAAGGTGGGGCAATCTGGTCTTCAATCCCAATACCTCATATAACGGCGGAAAGGTCATCAACAAGGTCGGTTCGGATGTGGCAACCGTAGTGACAAGCCTTTCAGATGAGGTAGGCAACACCTCGACGCCCCTGGCGGAGACTTTTTATACGGGCGTGCGGCACTTCATGCAAAGGGATGTGGAGACCGGTACGGGGGGGGTAACAGGCTACGAGGCCAATTGCACCAAGTATTCGTCTTCCACCCATGAGTACGACCCATATTATTTTTATGATTCAGTCTCTGGCACATATACGGAAGTGCCCTGCGTGAAATCCTATGTCCTTCTTTTGACGGACGGGGCATCTACAAACGACCTGATGGTGCCGACCTATCTTAAGGATTATGACGGAGACGGCGTGGATGTAAACCTTCTTTCGGGCAACGGCAGCCATTATCTTGATGACATCGCCTATTACGCCCATGTAAATGACCTGAGGAGCGCCACCCTTGGAAAGAGCGCGCTGGAAGGCATCCAGAACCTGAGCCTCTACGCGGTCCTGGCCTTTGATGATGATGAAACCGCTGTAGAACTCCTGAAAAATGCCGCAAAAAAAGGCGGATTCATTGATAAAAATCCCACCACTGCAGTCGGCTATGTGCCCACACCGGATCTCACCGCGGAGTGGGATGAGGATAATAACGGCATACCTGACACATTCTATAAGGCAAAAGACGGCTATGTGCTTGAGACTGAGTTGCTTGCGGCAATCAATGACATCCTAAAAAGGGCGGCATCGGGCACGGCTGTTTCAGTGCTTGCAACCTCCAGCGAGGGTGAAGGAAACCTTATCCAGGCATATTTCAAGCCTGTTATCCCCAGCGGCCTGGACGAAATCAAATGGGGGGGATATATCCAGTCACTGTGGGTTGACTCCCACGGCAATCTCAGGGAGGACACTAACCAGAATCAGACCCTTGATGTGAGTGAAGATGATATCATAAGCTATTTTACCGAGGAAGAGACAGGGGACACGAGGGTTAAGCTCTGGCATGTAAGCGAGGACATTCCTTACCCGGATATAAGAACAGTGACACGTGACCTGGAGCTGGATATCGACGACATAAAGCCCATCTGGGAGGGGGCAAAAAAGCTCTCCGAACGCAATCCCGACAGCAGAGAGATCTTTACGTACCTGGACATGGGTGACGGCATTGCGGGCAATGGAGATGTTTTCGAATTTACCAGCGACCAGTCATCCACTATAATGCCCTATCTCGGGTTGAGGGATTCTTCCTTCAGCTATCTCGGCACTGACGAGGCACTCCGGGCCACCAACCTTATAAACTATATTCGAGGTACAGAT
>JBFYXR010000002.1:0-9805 GCA_041310455.1 Desulfobacteraceae bacterium
GTTTTTTCCGAGTGAATGCCCCATCGTTGTTTCTTTGCCTGACCGGTCATAAATCAATGCAGCCTGATCGGAATTATAACCCGGCGATGCAGGTTCTTCCTGAAGATACTTCTCCCCCTCGGAATATTTCAGTATCCTGTAATCAATGCCCCTGACAGGTTTAATAATGCCCTGAAAAGGCACAATGGCCGTTTCGGTCTGGATATTCATTTCTAAAGCCCCTGGATTTGAATGAAATATTTTTAACACATCCGAAACGTAAGTTCAATAGTAAAAACCCGCAGCTTTATCCGAAGATCATCTGCTGACAGTGGCTGTATCCTGAATTAGCCAGTATCACCTGCCTGGCCCTTCTCGATTTGGATTCGACCACTATCGGACCCATGAGATTAACCGTAGCCTTTTTCACCTCGCCCCTCGGGATGGTGACCAGGGAAAAGACAATGATCTCATCGTCAGTTTCATTTTTCAAAAGCGCCTCCTCCTCCGGTGAAATATCCTGAAGATAATCGCTCTTCATCAAAAACGGGTTGATCATCACAAATGCCAGGTCAGGGGCATCCATCGACTGCAGCCACAGGAAAGGAGATCCGGGCTTATGCTCCAGGATGATAAAATCCCTCCTGTCATGGAACCCCGGCAGCCCGTCCGCAAAATGTATTGCCTGGCTTTCATCCGCTTCTATCTCTCCGAACCTTGTGGTATTAATGGTATTCATAGCCCTCCTGATTTTTTTGCAGCAGCCGCTTTAATGGGCAGCGTAAGACTTTCCAGATCTGAGGGCGCTTCCGAGGCCCTTATGTTCTCATTTATAACGCTTTCAAAAACCTCTGTCCTGTTTACAGGGACACTCCTGGGCGCCCTGATGCCAAGCTTTACCTGATTGCCCTTGACTTCCAGTATTGTGACTGTAACATGGTTCCCTATTGTGATACTCTCTTCAACCTTCCTGGTTAACACTAACACCGGCACCCTCCATGGCTCCGGGATTTAAAGCGGTCATCCGATACATTCCTATTCCGGATCATCGCTATCTCGGATTGGCTAATCAGTTAATATTTCTGCTAAACCATAAAATCGACAAGACTAAGATCCATTACCTTTGATGCCGAGGTAAGTGCGGCATTATAGGCAAGCTGCCTCGAATTGAGGTCTATGATAGCCTCTGAAACATCCGCGTCTTCCAGCTGGGATTTTCTGTCCGTATAGGTCAGCTTGAGATCCGCGATAATATTTTCCTTCACCTCGATCCTGATCGTCTTGCCGCCTATCTCGGATATCTCCGCGTTGATCTTAGTCATATGCCCATCCAGCCGCCCCATGACGTCCTGTATCCCTGTGATGTCATTCGTCTCAAGATATCCCTGAAGATCGACCAGGGCCTTAAAGATATTATCGTCATCCCAGTTTTCGCCGAAGACCTCCGATCCGACCTTTCCGACAGCAATATTTGATCCGCTGCCGATCTTGATGGAAAATTCTGTGGTATTGCCGTTATAGACAACAACCGGTGGATCATCGGTGGTTAATTCAAAAGGCGCATCATCGGTATTGGTCCCCGCGAACAGATACCTTCCGCCTGACTGCAGGTTGGAAAGGGATATTATCTCATCCAGATATTCTTTAACAACTCCAGCCGCGTTGGCTCTCTGGGTAGCGCCGGTATTAGAGCTTGACATCTGGACGGTCAGCGCCTTTACATCCGTGAGGATATCATTAACCTGGGTAAGCGCCGATTCCGAGGCTCTAAGCCATGATTTCCCCATTGAGACGTTTCTTCCCAGCTGTTCTATATTGGAAATCGAAGATCTCAGACCAAGTACGGTAACCAGGCCTACCGGGTCATCTGAGAGCCTGTTTATCCTCTTGGATGAGCTTACCACCTCCTGGGCGCTGAACATATCCGAATAGGTGGTCTGCAGGCTGCTGTTGATCCTGTCATATACTGTTTTACTTGCTATCCTCATGTTCCCTCCTATCTGACCTCGAGCAGGGTGTCCATCATCTCGTCGGCGGTAGTAATCAATTTTGCCGCCGCTGTGTATGCCTGCTGGAATTTGATCAGGTTTGTCATCTCTTCATCAAGTGAAACGGCGGATATGTTGTCCCTTGCCGTGGTAAGTTCGGTCTGTATGGTCTCTTTGTATTCCTTTGTCCTTTGCAGACTCTGGCTCTTGATGCCTATTGAACCGACGAGCATGTGAAGGTATTCATCAAGTGTGGTATTTGTAACATCCTCTGATGACGCACCTTCATCCCCGTAGGACCACTGTATTACGGTTACGTCCCGGTATTGAATTTCCGATATTGCCAGGGCATTGGTATTGTCGCCCTCCGCAAACTCTCCGGCGCTGTCTACCCTTCCCGCAGCAATATTATTTTTATTGTTTATTATGCTGTCATTCACGGAGATGTCCCTGGAATTTGAGGCCTGGAAAAAGGTATTGATGCCCAGGGCGGCCAGGACATTGCTGGTGTCGCTGGAAAAGGCAAATGTATACCCGCTCTCCGCGCTGATATCGAGCCTTCCGTCCGTAAGTGAGGCATCTATACCGGCTGTCAGGTTGAGGGCATCGGACAGGTCGCGCAGAGACATTCCGTCATCAACCGCAATGGTTGAGGATGTGATATTCCCGGCCGAGTCATAGAGCCATATATCGAAGCTGCCGTCAATTATCTTGTCACTGAAGTCCAGATTGGAAGCAACAGAACCCAGTGCCGTTGTCTCAGTTTCACTTACGGCATAAGTCCCGGTCACCGATGTTAAACCCTCAAGCCCCACTCCCTGAGAGTGCACGGCGTTTATCTCCCATATTACCGAGCTTGCCAGTTCATCAATATTTGAAATGATCTCCGGAATGACATTGTCCCTCATGTCAAGCCAACCGCCCATCTTTCCGCTGGCAATGGAATCGGTTATATTTATGCGGGCGGAGGGCGAGCTCTCCAGTATTACACTCCCGCCTTCAATGCTGAGAGGGTATATATCCCCCCTGCTGACCAGGGTAAATCCCTTGCCTGTCGTTACGACGATATTGCCGTCATCATATTCATAGGTGTTTACTTCCATGTACCCTGACAATTCACTAACAAGGTTATTCCTCTGATCCCTCAGGTCATTGGCATTCCCGCTTGTCTCAATCGCCACTATCTTCATATTGATATCCGCTATCTTGGTCAGGATATCGTTTATATTATCCACTCCCGTCTTAATGGAATTATTGATTTCATTTGTCATCCTTCCAATATCTGAATAGAGATTATTGAATGACTCCGAAAGAAGCGTGGCATTTTCAACAAGTATATTTCTCTCCGGTATCCCGGACGGGTTATTCGCCAGATCATTCCATGCCGCCCAGAATTCATCGAACTGGCTGCTGAGGCTGCTGCTCGAACTTTCATCAAATATCGTCTCCAGGACATTCATATAGATGCCCTGCTCTGACACATAGTTCAGATCCGATTGCCCGCTCTGAAGTCTTTTTTCGATAAATTCGTTCGTGTTTCTGATAATATCGTTAAGTTCAACGCCCCTGCCGAATATAAAACCGCCGTAAGGCGCTGCCATCTTAGGATTAATAACCGCGGTCTGCCTTGAATAGCCGTCCGTACTTACATTGGCAATATTATGGCTGGTCACATCAATGGCATACTGCTGCGTTAAAAGGGCATCCTTGGCAACATTGAGAACTAGTCCTATTCCTCCCATGATCAGACCTCACCCTGATATATCATGCTTCGATGACCTTTATGGGAGTTGCAGTAAGGCCCATATGATTCACACCTGTCATCCTCATTCATTGTCATGGCCGATATCAGTTCATGAAAAAACTCAAGGGTTTCGCTGATAAAAGCGACATTCTCCCCAACCCTGGTCCTGATCTCCTGCCTGAGCCTGACAAGTGTCTTGGAAAGTTCCATGATCTTATCCCTGTCTTCCTGCGGGATGTCATGCCGGACCAGATCCTTTTCCTTGATTCCATAAAATTGATTTTTTGTCTCCTCCAGGGAGTCAAGTATAGCCTGCTTTTCCGCCAGGGAGTCCCATATCCCCTTGATATCCTGATTGATCAGGTTGTCTCTCTCGCGTATGACACACTTCAGGAGGTCTTGAAAAAGAGATATTCTCCTTAAATAAATATTCATAATGTGCTTGGTGTTTCCTTCCATTAGTCCTCCTTGATACTACTTATCGACAAAATGCCTGCATATCTTGATATCCCTATACTACGAGTAAAACCCCCTCCCCCTCTTAGGGGGAGGCAGGAGGGGGTCTTAGAACATCAATGAATTAAAACAGAACCTTATGAGACCCCTCCTCAATCCTCCCCTAAAAGGGGAGGGCAGTCGGAAATAAATATTTTTCTTTATTTAAACAAAGCCCTGTCCGTAAATACCATTTAACTCGATGGCTGATTATTATGCTTTTGGCAGCTAAGCGACCCCCAGGAACTCCATAGGATTAACCTTTTCCCCGTTTTTTCTTACCTCAAAGTGGAGGTGAGGCCCGGTGCTCCTGCCTGTAGATCCGACCTTTCCTAAAAGCGACCCCTTCTCCACCTTTTCCCCAACCCTGACCAGGTTCTTTTCATTGTGCGCGTATATTGTCACGACCCCCTCCCCGTGATCCACCGCGACCACGTTGCCGTAATCCTTGGTTTTGCAGCTCATTATTACCTTTCCCGACATGGCCGCCTTTATTTCAGTCCCCTTTGGAGCCGCAATATCAATGCCGGAATGGAACCTCTTTTCAGAGGTGAAGGGATCCTTTCTGTACCCGTACCTTGATGATATGACTGATTTCAAAGGCCAGGCCGGTTCTGGGTCTGCTGCCGGAGCGGCGTCAGTTCCAGTTTCTTTCTTGATCTCCTCCCCGGATGAAGCAACAGGCATTGGCTCGGGTTTCCGGTAAAGCGCTTCATTTGCTGCAGCAGGACCCGGGCTCCTTCCGGAACCGGCTGTCCGTCCCGTCCCGAAGGAAACATCTTTAATGTCCTCGGCGCCTTCGCCTTTATCTGAAGATGAATCTATCCTGCTCAACTGCCGGTAAAGAAGCTCCGAAAGGCTGTTGCTCCCGTAACCTGACACGCTCTTGGACAGTTCCTGGTCCAGGAGCGATTCATATATCTCCTCTCCCTGCCCGCCATGGAAGAGTTCACATTTGTCGATGGTCTTTCTCATGCTCTTCAGCAGTTCATAGGTGAAGACAGACTCGAAGTCCTCGCATGCCTTTTTAAGGTCCTTGTTCCTCTGCTGCTGCATGTTTACGCCGGCTACATATCCTGTTGAATCTATCGACATGTCCTAGATGATCTCCAGTTCAGCCTGAAGCGCCCCGCTCGCCTTGATTGCCTGGAATACCGTTATCAGGTCCCTGGGGGAGATGCCTATGGCGTTTAATGCCTTGACCACCCCGTCAAGGCTTGTGCCTTCAGGGGCTACGATCAGGAGGCGGCTATTATCCTCGGTAACGCTCACTTCCGAACTCGGCGTTACCACAGTCTGGCCCTGTGAAAGGGGGGCTGGCTGGTTGACCTCCGGCTTTTCCTTTATCTGGACGCTGAGGTTGCCGTGGGCGATAGCGACCGCCGATATCTTCACGTCAGAGCCCATTATTACCGTGCCGGTCCGCTCCGAGAGTATTACCTTTGCCTGGTTGTCGGGCTGTATGTCAATCTGCTCGAGAGAGGCCACCAGTTCGACCATGTTGTCTCTGTAATAGTCAGGAACGCTTACCTTGACTGTCCCCGAGTCTACTGCCGACGCGATATTACTGTTAAGGCCCTTATTAATCGCCGTTGATATCCTCCTGGCCGTAGTAAAGTCAGGGTCATTGAGTGCGATCGTCAGATCCTCAAGATCATTGAAGTTAAACTGGATCTCCTTTTCAATTGAGGCCCCGTTCGGTATCCTTGCGACCGTGGGGTGATTTTTCGTCGACTCCGTGCCTGAAGTCCCTGTGGACGCATATCCGCCTACAATCAGCGGGCCCTGGGCAATGGCGTAGATGCTGTTGTCGGCACCCTTCAGGCTTGTCATGAGCAGGGTTCCTCCCTGGAGGCTCGTTGCATCGCCTATGGATGAGATGAGGACATCAACCTTGCTTCCTTCCCTTGCAAAGGGGGGCAGGTCCGCGGTCACCATCACTGCGGCAACATTGTCCACCTTGACGCTGTTTGAGAGTGCCTGGATGCCCAGCCTCTCCATCATATTGACCAGAGACTGCGTCGTGAACTTTGTGCCTGAACCGTCTCCCGTTCCGTTCAAACCCACTACCAGTCCGTATCCTATAAGCTGGTTGGACCTTACCCCCTTTAATGAGGCAATGTCCTTGATCCTTGCCGCTGATGCAGGAGCACACTCAAACAGTATAAAGACAATAAGGAACGCCAGCAGTGCACTATTGACTTTTCCCGATAAGATTTTCATCCTCATATCCTCCGTTAAAAGGGCCAGACAAGATCAACGAACCTTGTCATCCAGCCGGGACGCTGCTTGTCGCTCAGGGCGCCTGACCCTGTGTATTCAATGCTGGCATCGCCTATGTAGCTCGAGATTATCGTGTTATTCGGAGATATGTCCGCCGGCCTTATGGTGCCGGACAGGATAATGTGCTGCGTCTCGTTATTGACCTTAACATCCCTGGTGCCCTGTATGAATAGATTCCCATTGGGCATCACCTCCATGACCTGTACGGTGATATAGGCGGTCATCGATTCGGTCCTGGTTGTTGTGCCGGACCCGCTCGAACTGTTTGCAAGGGAGCCTTTGAACAGGCTGCCCGTGTCATAGGCGTTGCCGACGTTTCCATTGCCCAGCGAGGTAAGGTATTTCAGCTTGCCCTCCCAGCCGAGGATATTGTCGATCCCTGCGTCTATGGAGGACTCACGTCCGGTCTGTGTGCTGGCGTTCTTGGTCGCCGATGATGTCTCCACGATGTTGACCGTTACGAGGTCCCCCACCTGATATGCCCTTAGGTCCTGGAAAAAGTTTCTTGAGGAGGCATCGTTATAAAGGCTTGCGCTTGCGGGTTTCCTGACAGACATGCTTGCAGCCGGTCCGCTCTGCTGAATCGAAGGATTGACTGATGTCAGAGGCGCCTGGGTCTGAGGGCCTGTGGCGCAGGCCATTAAGGCAGCCTGTAATAAAATGATGCATAATCCTGAAATCCTTCCTGACATAATTTATCTCCTTTATCCCTAAAAAATTACTTCCACAAGGCCGGACCCTACTACCGTTGCAAGGATCTTTCTCCCGCTCTGGATGTTGAGCACCTCCACATGGTCGCCTGTGCGGCCGTCCTGGAGAGCCTCCCCTGCTGCGGTGATCTTCATCTCGGAATTTTCCGCGCTGATTATGACCCTGTCACCCTTTTTGACGGGCGGGGGGTTCTCGATCATGCCGGCAAGGATTGCCTGGTCCGCCTGTATGGTGCGGAGGGCGCGCTTTCCGATAATGTCTTCCCTGCTGATGACGGAGTCCTTCCTGTAATTAAGGCTGCTTTCGCCGGCAAGAGCAATATCCTGCGCTGTTATGATATGGCCCCTTTCTATCTTTCCGGAGGCCCTGATGAGCTCCCTCTTTACGCCGACCTTCCCCGACAGGCTGACCTTTTTTACCGGCTTTTCATCAACGCTGAAATCTATTGTAAGGGCGACATTGCCGATAAAATCATCTTTGCCTTTGTCCTGGACCTTCCAGCTGAGCCTGCCTTCAGGCAGGGCAATTGTCCCCGGGGTGTTAATGGCTTCAAAACCTATCTGTTCTTTGGGCCACCCGGAATTGTCCTCTATATAGGCCCTGAAAATTTCCTCCATGCGCTGGGCGCTGATAAACTGCCCGCTCCTGCTGACCTTCAGTGTGTCAGGCATCCTGATCAGTATGTCTTTCTTGCCGGACACATATGGATTTATCTTACAGATCAGGAGGTCCTTGCTCAGGGTGAAATCCGAGCCGGGAGCAGGGGATGACGAAATGTCAATGCCTTTCAGCTGTGATACGCGGCTGTCGTTCACCGGATCAAATCCGGCTATATCGCCCAGCCTTATGATGTCTCCATTAACAACAGCCTTCTGCTCTATGGTTATCTCAAGGCTTGAAACAGGCGAAACGGCCGACAGAATCACCGCAAAGGGGATAAGGAGCATCAAAATCCTGCAGCGCGCGGATTGGAGGGTATTAGTCATAGCTATCCTAGCTCCTTATGGCGTTGGCTATCCGCAGCATATCATCAGCGGCCTGTATGGATTTTGACGCAACTTCATAGGCGCGCTGGCTTGAGATCATGTTTACCATCTCCTCAACCACGTCCACGTTGGACATCTCAAGATACCCCTGGGATACTGTCCCGAGGCCGTCCACGCCGGGGTTTCCCTCAACCGCATCGCCCGATGCCCCTGTAGGCCTGTACTTGTTGCCGCCGACGCTGAGAAGGCCCGGAGGGTTCGTGAAGCTGTAGATGGTGAGTTGCCCGCTGACGGTTACGGTCTGTCCGTCGGAGGCAAGGCCTACCATGTTTCCGCCCGGATCGATGGTGAATGTGGCCGTATTTGTAGGGACGGATATCTCAGGCTGGAGGCGGTCGCCGCTCGAGGTTACCATATAGCCTTCGCTGTCCAGCTTGAATGACCCTGACCTCATGTAAACCTCATCTCCGTTGTTCAGGACCTTGAAAAATCCCTTGCCTTCAATGGCAATGTCATACTCGCTGTTTGTCTGCATGTAATCGCCCTGGGAAAAGATCTTCTGGACTGAGACAGGCCTGGTCCCCATGCCGACCTGGATGCCGGTGGGGATCTCACCGCCTGAACTTGTTTCCGCGCCGGGTGATTTAAGGTTCTGATAAAGAAGGTCTTCAAAATCGGCGCGGCTCTTTTTAAACCCGCTTGTATTAACGTTGGCAAGGTTGTTGGCTATGATATCCATGTTCAGTTTCTGTGCTGACATGCCTGATGCCGCTGTCCAAAGGCTTCTTAACATTTTTTTGTCTCCCTGTTTTTATTGTTCCTGAAAAGGTCCCGGCCTTTGAACGGCCGGCTGCGGACCTGCTTTTACCTTAATCTTCCTACCTGGTTGATGGCCTTGTCATTGAGTTCATCAATGGCCTTTATGGCCTTCTGATAGCTCTCAAAGGCCCTCATGCTGTGGACCATGTTCACCATCTCCTCAGCCACGTTGACGTTTGAAAGCTCTATGTATCCCTGTTTGACTGACGTGTCCGTACCTGCTGCAACCTCGGGATTATCCGAATCATTCTTGAAGAGGTTCTTTTCCGCCTTGACAAGGCTTTTAGAGTCATCAAAGCTCACTATATCCAGCTGGTCCAATATCTTCTCTTCATAGGAGATCATGCCCTGGTCGTCTATGACGATGACATCGTTGCTGGTGTCCGATATGGGGATATTGATCGTCCCGGCCTTGCCCATTACAGGATTGCCGTCCTGGTTCACCAGGTTTCCCTGCGAATCCAGCGTGAAATTGCCCTTTCTCGTATAACGGATACCGTCCGGGGTATTGATCTTAAAAAAACCGTCGCCGGTGATTGCCATGTCCAGTTCATTACCCGTTGTCTGAATGTCCCCCTCGCTCATGTCCGTATCAATGGAAATAAGGTAAGGATCGCGCTTGAGACCCTCTTCCGTGACCTGCTGAGGGTCGGCTGTCTCCTGATCAAGCATCTGCTGAAAGGACACCCTGTCCTTTTTAAATCCTATGCCGGTGGAATTGGCCAGGTTATTGGATATGATGTCCATCCTTATCTCTTCTTTTAAGCAGCCCCTTGAAGCCTCAAGCATACCGTTTATCA
>JBFYXR010000026.1:0-7248 GCA_041310455.1 Desulfobacteraceae bacterium
AATATAATAACCGGCAACGCGGACAAATTAAGCCTACCAGATATCCTCCAAAATAATACCGGGGAGATTCAGACAAGGGTCGTTTCCGCCAACTTTACAGTAAAAGGCTCATTTGATTACTTCCCGTCAAGGGCGCTTTCCGATAGAACCAGGGCATCGCTGAAAATACAGGACGGCTGTGACTCCTTCTGCAGCTATTGCATCGTCCCTGTTGCCAGGGGGCCGGTAAGGAGCCTCGAACCGTCCAGGGTTATTGATTCCCTCCATGCCCTGAGCGAAAAAGGGTATAATGAGGCAGTGCTTACAGGTATCCACCTCGGCAGATATGGGGCCGATCAGGAAAACGGAATAAACCTGAAAACGCTTCTTGCGAGGATACAGGATGAATCACTGCCCATGAGGATAAGGCTCAGCTCCCTTGAACCGAACGAAATAGACATGGAACTGATAGAAATGATCGGTTCAGGCAGTGGGATCTGCAGGCACTTCCATATCCCCCTCCAGAGCGGCAATGATGAGATCCTTAAAAGGATGAACAGGCATTATTCATCAAGTGATTTTGCCCGGCTTATTGAGCTTATACACGACAAGATCCCCCTGGCTGCCATAGGACTGGATGTCATAACCGGATTCCCCGGGGAGGATGACAATGCCCATAACGGCACATCCTCATTTATAAGGGACCTGCCGGTCTCATATCTCCACGTATTTCCCTATTCGCCGCGCAAGGGAACAGCGGCGGCAGGATTTCCGGGCCAGGTGGATCAAAAGACAATCAAAGAGAGGGCGACAGGTCTGAGGGACCTGGGGGAGAAGAAGCGCGAGGCGTTTCACAGGTCGTGCATAGGAGAAGAATTCGTAGTGATCACAAAAGGTCGGCCCCAGCAAAAAACGGATATGATTGAAGGTATTAGCGATAACTATCTTAATATCATCTTTCCATCATCCGGACTGCTTAAAAACACCCTTCAGACTGTCCAAGTGATTGAAACAGGCGCAGATTATATTATGGGAAAAGCCGTCGATTGAACGCGGTCTTTTATCTGAAAAAAATCACTAATTACTTATGAATTTGGAAGGGGGAATGTTTTTGCTGAAAAGAATCAGAACGCTGACGGGAATAACGACAAGGCATTTTATTTGTATTACTTGACAATAAGATTTGCATATCCTACTATAAAGTAGGAGGATATTTCCATGATAAAAACATCAATCACCATTCCAAATGAGTTATTCGATGAGGCTAAAAATATTTCCGGAAACTTCAGCGCATTTGTAACAGAAGCCATCAGGGAGTCCATAAGGAGAAATAAAGTCGAAAAGGCATTGAAGAGCCATGGCAAGTGGGCTGACAGGAAAAAAAAGAGCGCCGACATAGTAAACGAACTTCGAGCAGAAGATGGGAGAGCCTATGCAAAGCGTTCTGATTGATACCGACATCGCAATAGACTATCTGAGAGGTTCAAGGGAAGCGGCCCGACTTATAGAACAACTCTGGAATGACAATATGGCAAACCTGAGCATCCTTTCAGCATATGAGCTCTATGCAGGAATGAGGTCCACTGAAAATGATGATACTGAAAATTTCATCAATGCATGCAACCTTGAACAGGTTACAATACAAATAGCAAAAAAGGCGGGTGATATTTACAGACTATGGCGAGGGAAAGGAGTTACTATTTCATCCATTGATTGCCTCATTGCTGCTACAGCCGTACTTAAGAAACACAAAATAGCCACAAAAAATAAAGATCACTACCCTGAAAAAGGCCTTTTGCTGGGCCAGTTTTGAGATTTGAAAACCCTTGTCCAAAATCACCAGGGATCTATCCTCATTCTTTTTCTTTCCTTCCTTGCATCCTCCTTCCAGGTCCTCTTCTTTTTCCCCTTATCCTTTTTATATTGAGAAGGCGCCTTGTCGATTTCAAAGAGGAATGTCCCAGCATTAAGTTGGGGAAAAATCTCCTGCTCTTTCTTTTTAGCACCCTTTTCCTCCCTAGCCCTTACAACGCTTTTAGGGACCGGGGGACCGGCAATAAACCTTACAGGCATCTCCTCAGCCAGAAAGAGATCCCCGAACCTGCGGATCGAAAATCCCTCCGTTCTGGCTGCATCCGCCATTATCTCCAGAATGACAGGCTGCTGATCGCGGCGTTTTCCGATCCTTTCAGCCATCGCTCTGTCGGGGGACAGGATATATCCTGATCCTTCGATCATCCTTAATCCCCTGTCCATTACAACCGGATGCGCCTTTCTCCTTATCCCCAGAAAAAGGATCTTCGAAGGGAGTTCAGCCTTATCTTCCCTGTTGAATGCCCATTGCCTTTCAACGGTCCTGATTCGACCTTCGGCAGTCTCAAAAAGGCCGCGGTCTTCACCCATCAAAACCTCATTTATATTTCCCTGCCTGACATAGCCCCATCCCGGTTCTTCATGGAGCGCCTGGAGAAGGTCCTTGAAGATCACAAATCCCATTTCATCAGGGAAAAGACCGAATTCATATGGCCTGTGGCCGAGCATATAAACAAGCATATAGCTGAGCTTATTGGATTTTAATAGATCTTTTTTTGACATATAGATTACACACAACGGATGAACATCAGACCGGATGAGGTTATTCCACACAAAATAACCTTAAAATAAACATAATTTTTTTTTGTTTTCTTCTTGCCAACGGCATAAATTACAATTAAATATAGCAGGTCCAAAATGGGACAGTCAAATTTTATCTTTTACAGTGATATGCCGATGTAACTAAAACTTGTTCCCGGAGTTATATACAACGGAAAGGACATTTAAATGTTATAAGCTGTCATCGGGAATCGGAAATGGATGTCCTCACCCATAAAATGATAGATAGTGAGTTGTGCGGAAGACCTTTGTTGATTGAGGACAATTACAGCAAAGTTGAAATGATAACGACCCGGAAAATGGCCGTTGACGTTACAGGTCTGGTGCACGGAGGCTTTGTATTTGGACTTGCCGATTATTCGGCCATGATAGCCGTAAACCATCCGAATGTCGTCCTTGGGGCTGCTGAAGTTAAATTTTTAAGACCTGTTAAAACCGGAGATGTTCTTGTTGCTGAGGCCCGTGCCGGTGAAAAGGAAGGGAAGAGACATTCTGTGTCTGTAACGGTTAAAAACGGGGATACGGAAGTTTTTAAGGGTATGTTTATTTGCTTTACATTAGATAAACATGTTTTGATTAATCAATAAAAAGGAGAAAAATTATGAAACGCGGGCTTTTAACAACTATTTTAACTATATCCTGTCTAATATTGACATTTGGGGTCTTTCAGGTATCCGCACAGGAAGGCGCTGCTGCGAATCCCAATGTGCTGAATATTAACGGTACCATGGTAACTCAGGACCAGTTTCAAAGGGAACTTGCAACTGAACTTAACAAGAACACCGGGGGTTCCATAACCGAGGACGAACTGAAGGCCAAGATACAGAAGGTGCTTGAAAAAATCACAAAGAACGAGCTTCTTTACCAGGAATGCCAGAAGGCCAGCATAGAGGTGAGCGAAGAAGATATTAACAGGAAATTCGATACAGAAAAAGGTAAATTCGCAAGTGAAGAAGAATATTTAAAAAATTATAACACTGACGCAAACATACGCAAATCAGACATCAAGAGAGATCTGGCAATTCAGAAGCTCATCAACCAGAAGATTACATCGAACATAAACATAGAAGACAAAGATATAGAAAAATATTACAAAGATAATCCGGATTTATATAAAAATAACAATAAATCCCTGGAGGACTGCAAAGAAGAGATTAAAAAGAAATTAAAATTGGAAAAGATCGCGGATGGATATAATAAGTTTTACACTGAAGTAAAAAGCAAGGCTAAGGTGGAATACCTGATTAAATAATTTTTATTATTCTCCGGATCTTTTAATACCCCGGCGCCCTGCGGCGGGGTATTTTATTTTCTACAAGGAGCATACGACATGGAAGGTAAAAGGGTAAAGGCATCCCTGGCCATAAAATCATCTATCATCAGCCCTCCTGATGCCAACAATATAGGGACAATCTTCGGCGGGAAGGTCATGTCATATATCGATGATATCGCCGGGTTATCGGCCATGAGGCATTCTAAAATGATTGTTGTCACCGCATCAACCGATTCCGTCGACTTCCTTCGCCCCCTCAAGGTTGGCCAGGCCATCCACCTGGAATCCTTTGTTACATGGACCCACAGCACCTCGATGGAGGTATTCGTCAAGGTAATGGGAGAGGACCTCCGGACAGGTGAGGTATTCGTAGGCGCGACGGCATTCCTGACCTTTGTCGCACTTGATAATGAAGGCCGGCCTCATGCCGTACCTCCGGTAATCCCGGAATCGGATCATGAAAAAAGGCTGTTTGAGACCGCCCCCGAACGGTCCCGGCTGCGCAAGGAAAGAAGAACCCGCTCAAAGCGGTTTGCGGAAGAATTTGGTCTGCTTACTCCATGGAGTTAATTAAACCGGACGTCGAATAACTGGGGGGGTATATTATCGACGATGCTGGCGAACTGATCAGCCCTGAAACCGATCCGTTCGAGACGTGATACCAGGTTTTCCGTATCCAGTCTCTCCAATTCATGCCCGACCATGATGCGGGACATAATAAGATCAGCCAGATAGACGATGTGAACCAGTTCCGCATTATGAGATGCCCCTTCAGGGCAATGATGGTGTCTTATGACTTCCGCGATGGAATCAGGCAAAGACCATCTCCTGGCCAACATCTCTCCCACCTCGTCATGGCTTATGCCGAAGGCCTCGCGTTCCACCATTATAAGTTCATCTCCTTCAAGCTGTGTGCGCCTGTAAAAATAGGGGTAGGCATTTCCTGTGTACTGGTCCAGGACAACCTTCCCTATATCATGCAGCAGGCCGGCGGTGTATGCCGTGCCCGGGGCAATTATCCCGGTCAGGTTTGCCAGCTTTTCGCACACCATTGCTGTGCCTATTGCATGGTAGAAAAGCCCGCCTTTGCATATGGAATAGCCCCGGCTGCTTTTTGATAGAAAGTCCTCGAACGCAGAGGAAAGAATCAGTTTGATCGTCTGTTTCTCGCCTAAAAGGACCAGTGCCCTGTCTATGGAATCAATGCTTCTATTCCTGGAAAAATAGGCTGAATTGCAGATCCTTAAGACCTTTGCGCTGATAACCTGGTCCTGGCGCATCTCCCTGGCAATAACAGACACATGGCTTTTTTCATCCTGGATCATTCGGATGACCTTTAAGATTATCTGAGGGATGGCACGGACAGAGTCTATTGTCTTCGCAATTTGATCCTTTGAGGGTTTTTCCGGTATGATTTCGTCATCAGTTGATGGCACGCTGATGGGATCAATATGGCTTTCCCAGTCAAAAAGGTTCAGGCCGAGTTTGCAGCTGAAAAATCCCCCGGTCTCAACCTGTTTAATGGCAATTTTTTCCGCTCCCAGTATCTTTTCTACCACTTCAATTGTTCGTCCCCCGATATCAAGCTCCATGTCGAACTCCGAGAGAGGCCCTACAAGTGCCCCTCCTGCAATTGTCGCCTCCAGCCTCTCCCTGATAGCACCTCTTCTCAGAATGGTATCTACGAAAATAGGCAGGCCGGTAATCGCATAATTTTCAGGATTCTCAGAATTGCGGATGTCAGTCGGCTCCGAAAGGATAAGATGAATCAGTCCCCCAACATTTGCCTCACGGTCGCATAGTGTTACTCCTACACATGTCCCCAGATAGGCATTAAGCGTTTCATTCTTGCGACCGCTGATTACCGAGTAGCCCGGCGGAACTGGATTTCTCATATAATTCATTCCGGTATTCATTTTCAGTAAGATCCTTTTGAAATCATAATTAAGATAAAACCCTTTGGATAACTTCAAGCATCATTTTCATATTATATGGCTTGCGTATAAAGTCCATTGCAGCATATTTAATGGTATCCGACATAGGTTTGTCCGAGGTAAAACCGCTGGCGATAATGATCCTGGCGCCGGGATCAAATTCAAGTATCTTTTTAAGGCAGATGGAGCCGCCCATGCCCGGCATGATAAGATCAAGAACAACCAGATCTATCCCGTCTTTGTTATTGATATAGCATTCCAGCGCGCTTTCACCGTCACATGCAGTAATTGTCCTATAACCGAATCCTTCGAGTATCTCTCTTCCAAGCTCTCTGTTCGTCTCTTCATCATCTACAAGGAGGATAGTCTGATTATTTCCCCGTATCAATCCTGCCGGTTCACACTCCGTTTCATTTTTTTTTGTTATCGAAGTGATCGGAAAAAATATTTTAAATGTTGTCCCTTCTCCCGGGGTGCTTGTGCAGGTTATATTCGCTCCATGATCCTTTGCGATTGCATACACCATGGATAGACCAAGTCCGGTGCCCTTTCCCTTTTTTTTGGTTGTAAAAAAAGGCTCGAATATATGGTCCAACACCTCTTTTTTCATGCCGAAACCGCTGTCCGTTACGGAAAGGAGCACATAGTCTCCCATTTTATAGCCCGGATTCGCTGAACAATATTTATCATCCAGATAAGTTCCTTCTGTTTTGAAGGAAAGCGTCCCGCCGTCCGGCATCGCGTCTCTCGCATTCACGCCCAGGTTCATCATGATCTGTTCCAGCTGTCCGGGATCCGCATTGATCATCCTGATGCCCTGATCAAGATCCAGCCTGATGCTTATCATTTTAGGGATGGTCCTCTCCAGTATGCCTGCGATCTGTCTTACCTCATTATTAAGATCAACCGGCTCAAACTTGTTTTCCATCTTTCTCCCGAAGACCAGAAGGCGTTTGGTCAGGTTGCCTGCCCTCTCTGCGGACTTTTCAATGGTCTTGAGTTTTTCATAATCAGGATGATTGCTGTCTTTTCCCATCAGAAGGATTTCCGTGCAGGCGAAGATCCCCTGGAGATTGTTATTGAAATCATGGGCAATTCCCCCGGCAAGGGTTCCTACCGCCTCCATTTTCTGTGCCTGCACCAGCTGAGCCTCCAGCTGCTTCCTTTCCGAGATATCACGGTATATATAGAGCATCCCGGCAGGCGTGCCTTCATGATCATCATAGCGCGAGACGCTGAGACTTACATCTATCAATCTCCCTTCTTTAGTGCGTCTCCTTGTCTGATGGTTGCGGCATGGAATGCCCTTTTCTGTTATTTCCCTTAATAGCCCTTTATAGATATGCCTCTCGGTTAATGGAATAAATGACGCAGAGGGGTTATTCATATCATCGATGTTCCATCCGAACA
>JBFYXR010000027.1:0-2541 GCA_041310455.1 Desulfobacteraceae bacterium
ACTTATATTGAGCGCCTGGGGGGAGATTATAGCCGAGCTTGTACTGGGCGCAGCACTTCTTGTCTATTACCGCCCAAGGATCACCGTCTCTTTGTCGATTGCCCTGTTCTGCGTCTTCATCGGCGCAGTGCTGTGGGCGTGGATTACCGGCGTTACTGAGGACTGCGGCTGCTTCGGTTCGTGGGTCGAGCGCAGCCCGGGCGGGGCACTGATAGAAGATCTCATAATGCTGGGCATCCTGTTTCTTTCATGGCCGGGACGGGATTATCAGCCGGGCGGTGTGTCTCGCGTTAAAACGCTCATAATAAGCGCGGCATTGCTGGCAGGGATAATCCTGCCCGCGGTCTTCGGGGCCCCTGTAAAGGAGCTTGCCGGGATCGGAGGCGGGAAGGGGGCATCACAGGAGGACCTGTTCAGTCTGCAGGGTCTTGGGGAGCTTGACCTGGAAAACGGGTCATTTCTGTTCGTGATCATAGGGACCGACTGTTCCCATTGCAGGGATTCAGTTGAAGAGTTCAGCAGGCTTGCGCGAAAGGCCGACCTGCCGAAGGTCATTGCCCTCAGCGCTGATCCTGAGGACCAGATCGATTTGTTTATTGAGGAGCTGGAGCCGGAGTTCCCCCTTTTAAAGATAACGGAAGACGACTTTTACCGCCTGCTCGGGATGGGCGCCACCCCCAGAAGCATTCTTGTAGTTAAAAGACATGTTATTACGGCATGGGATGAAGAGGTCCCGGCTGCCTCCGCCATCAGTGAGGCGCTTGGGGAATAAAGGCTGAAAATCTGATATTACCCCTGGTGCGATCAAAACGCCGTTTCCCCTTTTTCTGATTGGAATTATTTTCAAATTAATACAAGATCATTTTGCCTCCCTTTAGGGTAAGGGGAGGTCAGGTGGGGTTACGTTAGGCTTTTCCGGCCTCCCTTTACTCCACCATCTGAACACTGATCAGAGAGCCCTCCAGGAGATAATCCTGACCTTCCGGAATGGAGGCTATGGCCTGCGCATCGGCTATGGATCGCAGACGGCTGGCCCCTTTCAGGGGGTGAAATACAGGCAGCCCCTCTTTTTGTTCAAGCGTACCGAAGAAAAATTGGGTCCAGTCGGACACCCGTCCCTCCAGGTCTGAGCCAAGCATGGCACAGGTCCTGGGGAGTCCCGGATCCGGATGACCGGCCAGGGCAAGGAGGCCGGGCAGGGCAATCTGCAGGAACCCCATCAGGTTCGAAGAGGGGCCGCCCGGCAGAATGAATACAGGCTTATTGTGAAGGATTCCGAACCCGACGGCCTTGCCGGGGCCTATGCGGATCCTGTGAAATAATTCCTCCCATCCCAGGCCTTCGAGTGCCTGTGCCACCATGTCGCGGTCGCTCAGCCATGCGCCTCCGCTTGTAATAACCGCATCGGCATCCTCAGCGACTGTGCTGAGGGTGCTGGAAATGGTCTCAAAGTCATCGCGTACGATCGTCATCATGGTCTTCATCCTGTACCTGCCGCACCACGCCCCCAGGGTTATGGCGTTGCTGGCATAAAGCTTGCCTTCAGCCAGGGGCTCTCCGGGCGCTATAATCTCATCGCCGGTCCCTATAATCCCGACTTTCGGATTTCTGATCACCGGGATTGTGCTGTGTCCGGCAGCGGCCAGCAGGCCTGCCATGCCTGACGATATCTTCCTGCCGGAACGGATAATGCATTTCCCTGCCGACACATCGCTTCCGCGCGGCAGGATGTTGCGGCCTGGTTCGGCAAAGTTTTCAATGAGGACGTCGTTTTCTTCCGGTTTTACGAATTCCTCTGCAACAACCGCGTCGGCGCCTGCAGGAATGCGTGCGCCTGTCAGGACGCGCACGGTCGTTCCGAGCTTGAGCTCGATGTTTTTTTCTGCTCCTGCCGCCAGGTAGCCGTTCACCTTTAAACGCACGGGCCTGTCCGGGGCTGCGTTGGCCACCTCATGTGACAATACCGCATACCCGTCTTTTAGGGATGCATCCATTGAAGGAGAATCCACCAGGGCATAGAGGTCCGAGCCGGCCACGCGGTCCACGCATGCAACCAGCTCAACGTTCTCTACGGGCAGAGGTTTAATGTTCTCAAGTGTTATACTGAGGGCCTTCTCAAGACCAATGGAAAGATTCTTCATTGACGGCTCCTTAAACCGGAAAACTCGGGATATGGGAAAAGAATGAACACAACCCAGCAATGTCCGGTTAAGATCTTGCATCAGCCTGCACCCTTGTCATGGGAGGTCCATTTTTTAAAATTAAAATGGATAACATGCAAAGAACCAGCAAAAGGTGGTGTTAAGCGGGCGGGTATATATTGAGATATGTGTCGGGACCTCTATACCTAAAAGTTATTGAGGTCCCTTTCCGCCCGCTGCACAGGTTTTATGCCTGGTCCTCAGCAGACCGCCCATTTTAATTTAAAAAAATCGGGCCTCCCATGACCAAAATGCCTGATTTTTCTCTCTGCACGATCTTAACCGGACATTGCTGAGTCCTGCAGTGTTTGAATGGAAAAGGAATACCGAATAATAAAAA
>JBFYXR010000028.1:0-16674 GCA_041310455.1 Desulfobacteraceae bacterium
TGCTCTTCCGATCTATTCCATGAAAAAGGAAAGGAAAAAATCGGAACAGATAATCCAGGAACTGGAAGGGAAAAAAGAGAAAAGCCAGGTTAAGCTCAGCAATATCAAATCCAACAAGGAATATACCGCGGCGCTCAAGGAGATTGAAGACCTGGAAAAGGAAAAGGCAAAGGTCGAAGACGTGATACTTGGTTTCATGGAAGAGATTGAGAAATGCGAGAAAAAATGTCTTGAAAATAAAAAGGAAGTGGAACGGCTTCAGAAGAATTTTGACCTTGAAAAAAAAATGCTGGAGCAGAAGCTCGAAGAGCTGAACAAGGAATCCGCCGGACTCGAAAAGGAAAGGGAGGGGCTGTCGAGCCGGATCGAAAAGGATCTTCTGGCCAGATACGACTTTCTAAGGTCGCGCAAAGCCGGGGTTGCGATAGCGGCTGTGATCGGGGGTGTCTGCCAGCGCTGCCATATCAATATCCCGCCGCAGCGATTCTATGAGCTGATAAGATGCAAAGATCTCATGAGCTGCCCTAACTGCAACCGCCTTATGTACTGGGGAGAGGATGAGTTTTTTTCAAAGGCATCAGGCAATGGCGATATCCCAGTGGCAGGCGCCGAATAAAGGTTGTGAACAGCTTTATCTGCAAAACCTGACAGGTGAATACTGACGGCTTAATCAACTGGACCCTCTGCATCTTTAAGTAATATCTTTGCTGTTTCTGCGGCCCCGTCATAGATCCTAATGCCCCTGTCCAGGAATGCCTCATCAGCCTCCTGGTTCAGCTCGGTAAAAACCGCCTTCAGGATCAGAACCCTGTGGTCAATTGCATCCAGGGATGATTCCACATCCATATTGTCATCTGCAGGGACACGTGGGACACCCATCAGCAGGCATGAGATCATGTTGTCCTTATCCGGCAGGATGCCCCTTCTGGAAAAATCCACAGATTCCCTGAACTCGTAATAGGCGTTTATAAAGGGATCTGAAATTTTCATGATCGGCTGCTTCCGTAGATATTTATATACCTGTCAAATGCCGCCCTGGTTTCTTCATCAATGGGCCTGCGTTCACCATTGATCAGTACAGGCGTCTTTGAGGTGTAAAGATATTCCATAATCTCTTTTATCCCTGCCACAGGGTAGACCGGTATGCCGGTTTTATCAACAAAATCATCTATGGCATTTTCGCCTTTTTGATCGAGGACAACCCTGCCGCTACTGTCATAGACTGCGCCGGTCTGCTCCCTGTCAACCGCAATCCCGATGCCTGTCACACTAACCGAAATCCTGTCATTATCCGCCTCTTTCCTCAATCTCTCCAGGAGCTCATGCTTTGTCCCCATGGACGTGGCCACATCATCCACTATGAAGACGCGGCATCCGTCAAACAGGGTCCTGTTGACCATGAGGCTGCCTTTTTTGCTGCCCTCGCCGTGGGTCTTTTCCTCCTTGCGGTCATACTCAAAAAAGAGGTCATGTCCATGCCGGGAATAGAGCGCGATTGATGTTGCAAGGGCAATGGCGCTTCCCTTGTAGGACGGGCCGAGGATAATGTCTGTCTTATTGACAAGGCCCCTGGCCACAATCATGTCGGCAAAAAAGGAGCCGAGCTCCATGCTCAGGCGACCTGTCCTGAACATGCCGAAATTTACAAAGTAAGGTGACGGCCGCCCGTCCTTCAGGACAAGCCCCCTGTCAAAAAAAAGAGCCCCGGTTTCCGCAAGGATGACAGCCAGCCGTTTTTTATACTCTTCCATAATTTTTCCTTGTTAGAAAATAAACCCGCATCTGACGCATGCCTCTGACCTGACCTGTTTTTGTCCGCACCTGGGGCACATGATAAAATTTTTCATGGTAATAATTCCGGATGATGATCCATCTTCCACTCTGTCATTCCCGTTATCCTCGACATGTATAGTTGCTTTGCCTCCAGCCTGAAAAATTGCATCGGCATATATCCTGGCCTCCCTGAGAGACAGGCGCCTCTTCAGTATCACCGGCGCTTTTTTTACAATATCTTTTGTGACTTCCTCGGATACGCCAAGCCTTAACATCTGATGTTTGAAGTGGTCCTCTTCCTTGAGAAGGCTGGAAAATATTACTCTGTATCGTTTATCCATTGGTCCGATTTACTCAATGCATGCCTTGATAAAACCGTAAAACAGGGGGGACGGGCGTTCCATCCTGGATTTCAATTCCGGGTGCGCCTGTGTCGCTGTGAAATATTTCAGTTGAGGCAGCTCAATAAATTCGACCAGCCTGCCGTCCCGGGAGGCTCCGGAAAAGACCATCCCGTTTTTGCCTATGACCTCATGGTACGCCGGGTTGACCTCGTACCTGTGGCGGTGTCTCTCTGATGCCTCATCTGCCCCGTAAAGTGAATTTACCAGGGAACCCTTCTTTAATACTGCAGGATAGGCCCCAAGCCTCATTGTCCCGCCCTTTTCCGTCACGTTTATCTGCTCCGGAAGAATGTCGATGACCGGATGGGGGGTTGCCGGATCAAATTCGGTGGAGTTCGCCCCCTTGAGCCCGCAGACATTGCGTGAAAATTCTATTATGGCCAGCTGTAGCCCCAGGCAGAGACCAAGGAATGGTATGTTTCTCTCCCGTGCCTGTCTAATAATTTCTATCTTGCCTTCCGTGCCCCTGGCCCCGAATCCGCCCGGGACAACTATCCCATCCACTTCATTTAGAAAGGACATGTCGCATAGATCGGTTGTCTCCACCCATTTCAGGTTTATCCTGCAGCTCAGGTGGGCCGAGCAGTGGTTAAAGGACTCAATGATAGATGCGTAGGAATCCTCAAGTTTCGTGTATTTACCGCACATGGCCACGGTAATATCTTTTTGAGGATTCTTGAGGTTATGAATCAGCTGTTTCCATTTTCTCAGGTCCGGCGGGCTGTAGATATTCAGTTTTTTATGGAGTATTCCAGGGAGGCCCTCCTCCTCAAACACGACCGGGATTTCGTAGATATCATCCACATCAAGCCCGGTAATAACCGCCTCAGGTTCCACATCGCAGAAATTTGATATCTTTGATTTTATCTCTTTTGTAAGGTATTCCTGACATCTCCCTATAATGATATCCGGAAAGATGCCCCGCTGCTTCAGGAGGTTGACGCTTTGCTGTGTCGGTTTGCTTTTCTGTTCATTGACGCCGGATGGTATCGGAACATAGGTAAGATGGACATAAACAATATTCCCCCGGCCGACGTCTTCTTTCATCTGCCTCATGGATTCAAGAAATAATTCATTCTCCATATCGCCGACCGTCCCGCCTATCTCCACGATAACCAGGTCTGCAGATTCTTCACGTGCGACATCGAAGACATGCTTCTTTATCATGTCCGTAACATGGGGAATAAACTGCACTGTCTTGCCGAGGTAATCCCCCTTTCTCTCTTTCTGCCTCACAAAGTCAAAGACTTTTCCCATAGTGAGGTTCCAGTTTGACTTGCAGGTTACTCCAAGGAAGCGTTCGTAATGACCGAAATCCATGTCCACTTCCCCGCCGTCATCAAGGACAAAGACCTCCCCATGTTCATAGGGATTCATGGTGCCCGGATCGACATTCAGATATCCGTCGCATTTTATTGGAATGATTTTTAGTTTTGAAGACAGCAGGTGCCCTATGGATGCAGCGGCGATGCCCTTGCCGAGCCCAGAGAGCACTCCTCCGGTTACAATGATAAATTTTGTAGGCATGGTATTTTCTTCTCAATAGAGTAATGAATAATCTTCCAGTAAGGGCCGGTATTGAAATCCTGCATCAGGTGTCCCTGAAACAGGCAAGGCATCCCCTTCCGGCAAAGAGATTTATCCATATTAATACCCTTAGTCAAGATAAAACGACTCCGAACCGGATGCTGAGTTTTAACGAATATTTTAGGGAAGAAAATCCAAAAATCATATTAAGGGGATTCTGTGAAATTCTTGAAAAAGAGGATAACCCTTTAATTTTATGTGTAAAATTTTCTAAATCAATATTGATAAATTTGTTCAATACAGAGGGCCGGCGGATTTAATAATCCAACGTAATTTAATTCTGCAATTTATGCTTGAATAAAGAAAAAAAGAATAATATCCTTTATGTTTAAAATTAACAGTTGGTTTATCAACATATCCGGGAGCAGCTTAGATGCCCAAGAAAAAAGTTCTTATAGTAGATGACGAAAAAAGTCTCTCCGAACTCATAATGGAGTCACTGATGATATTCGGAGATTATTATGTCGAGTCTGCCAATAACGGCAGCGAGGCATTTGAAAAATATAAGACCTTTCTTCCTGATATTGTTGTAATGGATGTCGAGATGCCGGTCATGGATGGTTATGAATCATCCCATAAGATCAAGTCTTTCGATCCTAAGGCCAGGATATTGATGCTGACAGGCAATCCTGGCGATTCCAGGGCGCGCCGGACAATCGAAGAAGGCATCGCCTTGACCCTCATACAAAAACCGGTTAAATTGATGGATCTTAACCGCACAATCAGTGAAAATCTGCCGGCACAGCCCTGATAGCGAATGCCTCTGATAATTTCAATAAACGTCTGTCGGCAGAAGCCCTGAAGCCCGCTTTAACATTAATCGTATTTAAACTCAGCCTTAGAAGAGGACGTTCTTCTCGGATTTTCCAAAGGAAACGATCATGACATCCATAGTGGCAATAGTGGGACGGCCCAATGTAGGCAAGTCGACCCTGTTTAACCGCCTTTCAAGGTCAAAGGATTCCCTTGTCGATGACTATCCCGGTCTTACAAGGGACAGCCTTTACGCGTCCGTGTCCTGGGATGAAACTCCTTTCACCATCGTTGATACAGGGGGTTTTGATGACAGCAGCGCAGACCAGCTGACCTCTAAAATAAAAAAGCAGGTGATTAAGGCTGTTGAAGAGGCAGACCGGATCATATTCCTGATGGACGGCCAGAAGGGGCTTCTGCCCGGTGATGAGGAGATGGCGGCAGCCCTTCGGCAGTTGAAAAAAAAGATATTCTATGTGGTCAATAAGGTTGACGGCCCTGAAAACGAACATCTTGTTCATGACTTCTACAGGCTGGGTGCAGATTCGGTTTACCCGATATCCGGGGCGCACGGCTATGGCCTCAGGACATTGATGGATGAGGTAATTGCAGGACTGCCAAAGGAACAGCCTGAATCAGGAGACGTCAACCGGGTCCGCGTGGCGATCCTTGGAAGGCCTAATGCAGGCAAATCGTCATTGATAAACAGGATACTTGGTTTTGAAAGATCAGTGGTCAGCGAGATCCCAGGCACAACCCGCGATTCGGTTGACACCCTTTTCAAAAGGAAGGACAAGGAATATCTCCTGATAGACACGGCCGGGATAAGAAGAAAAAGCAAGGTAAAGGAAAAGATCGACAAGTTTTCCATGATCAAGGCCTTAGCCAGTCTTGACCGCTGTCATGTGGCAGTCATCCTCATTGACGCAGAGGATGGGTTTATGGAACAGGACGCGCGTATCTGCGGCTATGCCATGGATCGCAATCGGGGATTGATATTAGGGGTGAACAAATATGACCTTATCAAATCCGACCCTGCCCGGAAGAAGGCCCTTGATATGGCTATTGACCGGCAGCTAAATTTCGCAACCTTCGCCCCAAGGATAAACCTTTCAGCCCTGACCGGCGAGAATGTAAAAAAGCTGTTCGATAAGATCGATTTAGTTTATGATCAATTCTCCACCAGGATAGGCACCGGAGAGGTCAACCGCCTTGTTGAAGAAATGATCCACAAAAGGCCTCCTCCGATGGTAGGCCCAAGGCGGCTGAAATTCTTCTATGCCACTCAGATTGATATCAGGCCGCCGACCTTTGTCGTGTTTGTGAATTATCCTGATGCGGTCCACTTTTCCTACAGCAGATTCATCGTCAACCAGCTGAGGGCGCAATTCGACCTGAATCATACGCCCATAAAGCTTATTATCAAGAAGAGGGTGAGGGAATAGAAAAAGGTTGTGTGTTGATTGTTGCTGGTTGTTGATTGTTATATAGATGGCCAGATAATTCCTTGCAGAAAGGAGGTTTATGACCAATTTCATCTAAGTCGCCAAAGGAGGATTCAAATGTTCCCCCTCTTAAGGTAAGAGGGGGTGAGGGGGAGTTATGTTAAGTTAGTGACATCCTCCATAACCCCTCCTGGCCTCCCCTTACCTTAAGGGGAGGAATACAAACAACAAACTACGAACAATAGACAAAAGCGATGCCTTTTAAACGCTACCGCGACTATAACACATACCTCAGAGAGCTCTTCGGGGAGCGGGTCCAGAAGATCCCGCTTGACGCGGGATTAAGCTGTCCAAACCGGGACGGGACCATATCCGCCAGGGGGTGCATCTACTGCGATTCCAGGGGTTCAGGCACAGGCGCTATGATCAATCGCAGCCTTGGCATTGATGAACAGATCACGGAGGGCATTAGGTTCGCGGAGAAGAAATACAGGGCCAAAAAATTCATAGCCTATTTCCAGTCCTTCACCAACACCTATGCCCCGGTATCGCAGCTCAGGGATATATATCAGTCAGCGTTGAATCACAGGGGCATGGTCGGCCTCTCCGTCGGAACCAGGCCTGATTGCGTGGATCATGAGATATTAAGTCTATTAAACTCCTTTCAAGAGGATTGCCTGGTGTGGGTTGAATACGGTCTTCAATCAGCCCATAATGAAACCTTATCAAGGATAAACAGGGGCCATGATGTCGCATGCTTTGAAAAGGCAGCAGCCATGACAAGGTCGCATGGGCTGAAGACCTGCGCCCATGTCATACTGGGCCTGCCAGGAGAGTCCCATGACATGATGACGGGTACGGCGCGCTTTGTCTCCGCACTTCCAATTGATGGCATAAAGATCCACTCCCTCTATGTGACAGGGGGAACGGCCCTGGCCGACCTTTATCAGAAAGGGGAATACATATGCCTTGAGAGGGAGGAATACATTGAGACACTCATAGACTTTCTTGAACTCCTGCCTCCGGAAATGGTCATACAGAGGATAACGGGCGATCCCAATGCCGGGGAGCTTGTCGCTCCCATGTGGGCACTGGAAAAGACAAAAAATATCAGTCTTATTAATAAAAGGCTGGAAGAGAGAAACACTTGGCAGGGAAAGAAATACGCGAAATCCATTGCTGCATGAATGCGGCGGACAGGCTGCTCATATACCTTGCATCCTCTGAAAACGGCGCTGTAAATGTTGGGCTTCTCCTGGACAGAGGTCCTGGATGCGTGGCCTATTTTAAAAAGGCCTTTCCGGAAGATATATTGATTGAAGACAAAAGGATGAATTATCCCCTGATCGATGCTGTAGATGCCGCGCTTGCAGGAAGGCAGGCATCGGTAAGACTTAAACTGGATGTCAAACACACGGCGTTCCAGATGAAGGTCTGGAAAGGCATCACAAAGATCCCATTGGGAGCAACAATGACCTACGGCGATGTAGCAGCAATGGCAGGCTGCCCCAAAGGCGCCAGGGCAATAGGGCAGGCCATGCATCGGAATCCGCTTCCATTGATATTCCCCTGTCACAGGGTGGTAGCTGCAAACGGCCTTGGAGGGTTCGGCGGCGGTCTGGAGTTGAAAAGATATCTTCTCAACAGGGAAAACAAAATGATTTAAAATCCGGTGGTAAAGAATGGGGTCAGACCTTCTTGACATAATAACGGATAAGGATTGACTCAATTTAATATTTTGTGATCCCTTGCCATGACCTGGACTAAATTATTAGTGTAGTCTATAATTTGGCAAAAGTAGAGGTTAGAACATCAATTTTCCTACAGCGTCCTCTTCACCAGCCCATTCCATGTGATCTAATTTCTAGTCATAGCCTTGCCGTTTACCGTTATATCTCCCCCAAGCCATGATGTCTGTCCGCTTGAATCAAAAGCTGACCAGGCCTGGACATTGATAGTTCCGCCATTGATATACAAATACCCATTTGAATCGAAGGCATCGGTATCTCCGCTTGCCACGGACACATCGATATTGCCACCGTTGACGATAATGGCCCTGGTCATTTGAGTTTTGTATGCTGCATTAATGCCGTCATCCAGAGCATAGATTACAAGGGTTCCTCCATTGATTTGGACAAAAGTCGCCTCTATGCCTTCCCGGCAAGTTGCAATTTTAATTTTCCCACCATCGATTTGTACGACGCTGTTTCCACGGATAGCGTCGTCACCAGTGGTGATATTCAAAACTCCATTTCGGATATATATGTATCCGGAGAGCGGATCATCTTTATTTTCACTGTGAAGAGCATCTCTTGTTGATTTAACATCAATATTCCCGTCGAAAACAATGATAGAATCATTAGCCGACAGGCCATTAGTTGAAGCAGTTATCATCAGGGTGCCGCCTGTAATTTTCAAATCATCCTTCGATGAGATTCCGCCCCCCGTTGCCGATACGATCTCGATGGTGCCCGTCCCGTTCAGTATCAGATCGGATCTGGAGAAGATGACGGCATCCAGATTCGTATCTCCATCCTTTGCATAACTTTCTGTAACCTGCAGAGAGTTCTTGCTATCCGTAGTTGTTATGTAAACTTTGTCAGCCGATTTTACATAAATTGCCGGCATGCTCTTATTGGAAACTTTCAGGTTGTCAAGAATGAACTGTATTTTAGCATCATCATCAGCCTCAACAATAACTGAAGTATCCGTGAAGACTCCGCTTAGTATGTAGATACCCTCTTTCTGCACAACGACTTGGGTTCTGCTTTTCAATTCCAATTTAACGGCTTTACTGAAATCCACTTTCTGTTTGAGATCTCTGTCTGTAAAAATTCTTGTTGTATCTAGAATATGATCGGTTCCATAGCCTGATGGCACCTTTATAAACGATGTCGCCACCCCGGAGGTTTCAGCAAGCACCTCTGTCTCCGTTCCCGCTATGGCAAAAATATTGAAAGTCAGCACAAATATCCCTGCAATGAGACTTGATTGGAATTTGATTGTTTTCATTATATTTATCATTTTATCTCTTTGTGATTCATAAGATAGGAGAAGGAAGAACTCCTTTTTGGGAAATGAACAATAGAGCATGCACCATTGTATGTCAAAGCAAATTTAAGAACATTATAAAAGGGGACGTTGTTGACTAGGTTGACAAACTTTGGACCATTTATCGATTGGCATATGGATATCTACTCAAAAACAAAAGTCTGACGAACTTCATTTTTATGGAACCAGAATTTCAGATCACTTGCCACTATCAATCCACTTGAGAACCTCATTGAATCTCTCTATAAGCCCTGCCATAGCCCTGCCCCTGTGACTGATTTTATTCTTTTCCTCCAGTGGCACCTGGGCAAAGGTCATTTTAAGCGGCGGATAGAAAAAAATGGGATCATAGCCGAAGCCTTTATTTCCAAAGGGCTCAAATGCAATCTCACCCTCGCATCTTCCCGTGAATGTCATTGATTCCCCCGTGGGAAGGGCAATAACGATTGCACATTCAAAATATGAGTTTCTGTCTGTCTTGCCATCCATCTCTTTCAAAAGCTTTTTATATTTATCTTCATCGCTGGCATGATCACCGGCATAGCGGGCCGAGTGCACGCCGGGCTCACCTCCGAGCGCCCTGACCACGAGCCCCGAGTCATCCGCAAGTGCAGGGACCCCAAGGGCATTCGCCGTGAATGACGCCTTTTTATAGGCATTCTCTTCAAATGTTTTGCCGTCCTCTTTTACTTCAGGAATCGGATCAAACTCATCAAGTCCCTTGATAGTGATATCAAATCCTGAAAGCAGGCCCCTTAATTCAGTGATCTTTCCACTGTTTCGTGTGGCCAGAACAAGTATTTTAACAGACATATTCTATTATCCCATTGTTTTTAGAAATAAGCCAAAATACAGTGAATAAATGTTTAGTTGTAGATGATATCCAATACAAAGATGTTATATCATTATGAGGCTTGACTGCAGAAATACACCATTATGGGTCCTTCGGTCAAGCCGCAGGATGACAACTAGTACCAAGTAACAATTTATATTTCTCATATTTAAAATATGAGATCCTATCTGCAGTAAAAAACAAATATTATCGTCACCCCGGCTAAAGCCGGGGTCTATAAGCATCAAGAAACCTGGATTCCGGCCTTCGCCGGAATGACGAAAAGAATGTTTAAGTGTTACTTAGCGCTAGTCTAAAAGTATACCATTTGACTAAAGTTAAATGATATGATTCAGCCGAATCTGATGGTGAATATGGTCCTCTCATTTGGTGTGGACTGCACTCTTATCGTGGCATTATGCAGACGGAGGATCTGGCGGGAGAGGCTGAGACCGATACCGGACCCCTGTTTTTTTGTGGTGAAAAATGGAATAAAAATTTTATCCAGGGCCTCCTCAACTATCCCTACTCCATTGTCTTCAACAGTAATTATGATCTGCCCCTCTTTGCCCATAAAGGCAGAAAGAATAATACGCGGATTCTCCCGTCCGTTCACCGCGTCTATCGCATTTAAAAGGAGATTAATCATAACCTGTTCCATCAGGTCAGGGTCGGCAGTGAACTCAAGTGTCTCCGGATAAACAGACCATTTGAAACAAATGCCGTTATCCGCAAGTTTATGGTTCATCAGCTTCTCAACCCTTTTAAAAAACTCGCCCACGGACAGCAGCCTGAATTTCGGAACAGGCGTAAGTGTCATGTTGCGGTAAGCGCTTACGAACTTCATAAGACCTTCACTCCTATGATGTATGGTCTTCAGGGCCGCTGCAACATCTTTGAGCTCTTCCGGTCCTATCTTGTCTCCGTCCGGGACGTCGTTTTTATCATCTGTCCCGAGTATATCCAGGAGGGTGGCGCTCATTGATGAGATTGGAGTTATGGAGTTCATTATCTCATGGGTCAGAACCCTAATAAGGTTCTGCCATGCCTCCATTTCTTTTTCTTCAAGCTCCTCCTTAATATTCTGAATAGAGACAAGAATATACTGCTGCTCATGTAAAAGAAAGGTGTGGCAAAACATCGAAAGGTATCCTGTCTCGCCCTCCCTGTCGAGTTTAACAAGTTTTTTATCGCCATTTTTAAGATTAAGCAGCGCATCAACAAGCCCGGGAGAGGCATCCTTCATGCTGTCGATATCCCTGAGACCGTCCGTTTTAAGGAGCTTCTTTGCAGTGTTATTAATCAGGTCAATTGTACCGTCAGGCTTATAGACAAGGAGACCTATGCCTACGTGCTGTATTATTGTCTTCAGATATCTGGCATGAATCTCTTTTTCAAAACGCGTCTCCTGAAGTTTAGCCATTACTTCGCTGAAGGCATCCTTCAGCTCGTTGAAGGAGGAGCCCAACCCCTCGCTTGTGAATGCCTGGGAAGTGTCATCATATCTTACTGAAAGAAGGAACCTGCTTAAGTCCCGATTTGTCTTTTCAGTAAAATGGATAAGGGAAAAGATCTGGTAGACAGCCAGGAGAGCGACGGCCAGGGGCACAAATATGAAATCCATTTTAAAGATAAGAAAGGCAAGCAGTATCAATGTAACCGTGAGAAGTAGTACCCTGACAGTGATTTTGAATTTAAAGGTTTTTATCATTGATTCCCCAAACAAATATAGAATTTATTTCTCTGCGTCCTCTGCGCCTTTGCGGTGAAATCTAGAGCCCGTGTTTTTCCATCCTGCGGTAAAGTGAAGCCCTGGTCAGGCCCAGTTCAATTGCCGCCTGACTGATGTTTCCTTTGTGTCTTTCGATTGCCCTGCGGATTACTATCTTTTCAACCATTTCAAGATTGTAGTTTTCAAAGACTATCCCCTCATCATCCGATCGTGATATTGAGAAATAGAAATCTTCCGGTTGAAGCATTTCGGAATCACTGAGGATAATGGCCCTTTCCATGCAATGCTGAAGCTCCCTGACGTTTCCCGGCCAGTTATATTTCATAAGCTTGTTCATGGTTGAAGGACTCATATCCTTAATGGATTTGTTGTATTTTTTGCAGTAAATCTTGAGGAAATGTTCAGCCAGCAATGGAAGGTCATCCCCTCTTTCTCTCAGCGGCGGAAGGTGAATTTCAACCGTGTTTATCCTGTAAAGGAGGTCCTGTCTGAACTCATTCCTCTTTACCATTTCGTTGATATTCATGTTCGTAGCGCATATTAGCCTGATATCTACTGGAACAGCCTTGTTTGAGCCCACCCTGATGACCTGCCTTGTTTCGAGCGCGCTGAGTATCTTTGACTGCATCTGCATGGACAGATTGGCGATCTCATCCAGAAAGAGAGTCCCGTTAGAAGCGACCTCAAAACGGCCGGAGCGGTCAGACCTGGCATCCGTGAATGCGCCTTTAACATGACCGAAAAGCTCACTTTCAAAGAGTGATTCGCTGATCGCCCCCATATCAACACTGATGAATACCTCTCCGGATCTTCGTGAGTGCCGGTGGAGCGATCTTGCCACAAGCTCTTTTCCTGTCCCGTTCTCTCCGAGGATGAGGACATTGGCGTCGGTCTTTGCGACCTTTAGAATAGCATAATAAACCTTTTGCATGGAAGGAGATGCACCGATGAATTCGTGAAAGGGCTGATCCATATCAGCGCTGAGTTGTTCTTGTCTGGATCTGAGACTTGCGACTTCAAGCCTTGTCCTATGCAGGCTGGAGGCCGAGGAGACCGTGGCAAGGAGCTTTTCATTCTGCCATGGCTTTGACACAAAATCGACAGCGCCCTGTTTTACAGCTGTTACAGCAAGGGATACATCACCAAAGGCAGTGATCATGATAACCGTTGCAGATGAATCGATCTCAAGTATCCTGGACAGCCAGTGCAGGCCTTCCTGGCCGCTGGTAACATCCCTTGTAAAATTCATGTCCAGAAGGATCACCTCATATGAATTATTCTTTAAAAGGAAGGGGATCTTTTCAGGATCTATTTCAGTATGTATGGCCTCGACATGCTTTTTAAGAAACAGCCGGGCAGCCTTCAGTACATCCTCGTCATCATCTACAATGAGTATCTTGCCGATCTTGTCCGTCATGAATCACCGCAGTTATTAATTATCTCATAATTGACTTAACCGTCGTCATTCCCGTAAAAAGCATGCCCCTGCGAAGGCAGGGGGCGGGAATCCAGTAGCTTTTACGGAAAAATCATGTTGATACCATTATGAGAATGTTGATAATGAATTAAATAATAATGCCCTGGACCATCTACAACTTACTATTAATCTTTTGCAACTCCTGTGCCGGAAGAAAGTTTATTTACTGTGTCCAAGGATGTATCAAATATACCAAATTAACACTTTTGTTAATATTCTGTATTTGATATCAGCAGAATAATAAAGATTTTTATTTTTACGCAAGATTGATTTCCGACAGCCACTTCTGAACCTCCCGAACCTCTGTGCCGTCCGGATAGGTCTTTTCTCTCCTGAGTTCCTTGACCAGTTGAATCTTTTTAACCTCTCCAAGAAATTTTTTAAAGAACGCAAAGTTCGGGCTTCTTTCCTCATCGCTCCATTTGACTTCAATCATAAAAGCAGGCTTTTCTTTGTTGACGAGAAGGAAATCAATCTCTCTACCGTCTTTATTCTTGAGATAATAAATATCCCATTTTTCACCAAGGCAGTCTTCCCTGAAATGAATCTCCTTCAGTAATGAGCAGGCGACAAGATTCTCCAGCTTTACCCCCTGATCGCCTATTACCTGCCCGGTATCATAAAAATAGTATTTTGGGGACTTGAGTATTGACCTGGAGACATTCCTGTGAAAGGGGAGGATCTTGAAGACGACATACATATTTCCCAATATAGTAAGCCATCTCTTGATTGTCTTGTCCGAACACTGAAGATCCTGTGCGAGAGAACTGTATGACAAAGGGCTCCCGACCCTCTTTTTCAAAAGCTGGATCAGCGTTTCAATGGAAGTAATCTGTTGTATGCTTTCAATGTCCACCAGATCCTGTTTTAAGATAATGTCAAGATGGCTTTTTTTCCATCGATTGTAATAGGTCTCGTCCCCTTCGAGGTATGGTTCGGGAAATCCGCCCAGCATTAGAAGTTTATCGAGTTCCTCATTCAAGTTCTTTGGTTTCAAGGATTGCTTTATTTCCTTGAGGTCGAGGGGATGTAGTCTGAATTGAAAAAATCTGCCTGCGAGTGAATCACCGACCTTTTTATATACGTCAAGCTTGGCGCTGCCGGTAACGATGATTGAAGGAGGAATTTTTTCGGTATCATAGATCCCCTTGAGCCATGACTTCCAGTTCTTCAGTTTATGAAGCTCATCAAAAATAACCAGTTCTTTTGAACGATCCCAGGATTTTTCAATCAGGCCGATACGATGTTCGGCATTATCATAATTGAAATAATCAAAGCTCTCCGTAAGCATCTTTGACAGGGTTGTTTTGCCTGTCTGCCTGGGACCCGTCAGAAGGACAATCTTTCTTTTAAGGTCTTTTCGGATATAATCTTCAAGGTATCTTTTCATGGCGACCATTTTACCCTCCGCTCCGAAAAAGTCAAGACTTTTTCGGAATGTATGCCGGAATAGTCATAGCAAGAAATCCTATACATCCTGTAAAAAGGCTTCACATAGTTGCTGAACATCTCCGGGCATGTTGACGCACTTTTGTATAATACACTTTTGTATAATAGAGATCAGCTACATTTGCGATACTAATTTTATACCCTTAAAAAGGGGGATGATTTTTAGCTTTTCATTTATTGACAGGATTAACAGGATCTTCAGGATTTGTATTTTTAATAAAACATCATGTTAATCATGTTGATCCTGTCTGATATCCTGTCTTTTGTTTTTCTGTTCATTATCGGACACCATTTGTCCGCACACGTACACTCCGGCCAGTCATTGAAACGCATTAAATAATCGAGAATCTCCCGCAGCTCCTTGTCCTGCAATGATATAAGCATTTCAATGTCCTATGGCATGGGCATTGCTTTATAACAGATAATGGAATTGCTTTAGCAAAAAATTGTGATGATAGAACCTTATATCTTTGACCGAAGGGCTTGGCTAATAGTATTTTCCCACCTTCTCATGGGAAAATACTATAACACAAACAAACACCTCTGCGTCCTCTGCGTCTCTAGTGAGCAGAGCGAACGGGCGGTGAAATTACTACTCATATCCATTTATCATATCAACAAAGGAGGACAGCATGATTGAAACAAGAAACCTGAAAAAAATCTATACAACAGAGGAGGTTGAAACAACGGCCCTGGACAACGTGAATATTAATGTCAGGGAAGGCGAGTTTGTCGCGATTATGGGACCGTCGGGCTGCGGCAAATCCACATTGCTGAACATCCTCGGTCTCCTGGATAATCCCTCGGAGGGGAATTACCTTTTTGCCGGTGAAGAGGTATCGGGGCGGTCGGAAAGGCAGAGGGCTGACCTCCGAAAGGGGAGCATAGGGTTTGTCTTCCAGAGTTTTAACCTTATTGATGAGCTGACGGTATACGAGAATATTGAACTCCCCCTGCTCTACCTGAAGACACCTGCAAAGGAAAGAAAGGAAAAGGTCCAGGAGGCCATGGAACAGATGAAACTCACCCATCGAAAGGGACATTTCCCACAGCAGCTTTCCGGCGGCCAGCAGCAGAGGGTGGCCGTTGCCAGGGCGATTGTCGGGAAGCCGAAGCTTATTCTTGCTGATGAGCCGACAGGGAACCTTGATTCCAGAAACGGAGAGGAGGTCATGGGCCTTCTTACGGAACTCCATGAAAAGGGCGCTACTATTATCATTGTCACACACGCTCAGGCCTATGCCGAATATGCGCAGAGAATAATTCATCTCTTCGACGGCCATGTCGTTGGAGAGAATATGGCGGCGTGAGGAAGCAAGAGGTCAGAGGTCTGTGATCAGAGGTCGGAGGACCGAGAACAGAGGGCGGAGGACTGAGGTCGGCTGAGACACTTTCCGTTTTCGTGGCCAGGTTAATTGAATATAAAACTTGAACATCCAACGTCCAACTTCGAACGTTCAACGTCGAATCATGAATATGAAAAAGGCAACATGTGCGATTATATGGTTGAGATTCATACAGGAGGACTGACGACGGAAGATAAATCGAGAGTCAGAGGAGGGAAATATTCACTTTCCTCTCCTTTTAGGGGAGGACTAAGGTGGGGTCTCTTCCTCAGAGATTTGCCGTGAGTCGTCATTCCTGCGAAGGCGGGAATCCAGGTTTTTAAATGTATTGTTCCCCTTTAGAACACATGGTGAGGTTCTGATGTCTCCCTCTTGGAGGGGCGCATGGGGAGGTAATGATTTTGTCTTTTTGATTCAACGTTGGACGTTCGAAGTTAGATCCGCCAGAGGCGGACAAGTGCTTGCTCGCCTTCGGCGAGTTGAACGTTCATCTTTAATCTGTCATTCGACGTTGAAAGTTGAACGTTCGATGTTGGACGTTAATCTTATAAATACAGTTGAGGCAATAATGTTCTTCAACTACATCAAAATCGCTTTCAGAAATCTAGTCAGGCAAAAGCTCTATTCCATCATCAAAATATTGGGACTTGCCATCGGCATGACATTCGCCATCCTTCTGCTCCTTCTGGCACGATTCGAGCTTTCATATGACAAGTACAATTCCAAGTACAGTCGCATTTATATGGTTAATACACACTTCAGGCAGGGAGAAAAGGATGATATTTGGATGGGTTCTTCGTTTCCCATAGGTGGCGCACTGAAAGA
>JBFYXR010000029.1:0-4459 GCA_041310455.1 Desulfobacteraceae bacterium
TTTTTACCTCTTCATAGAGCTCCCGGTATTTTTCTTCACTTTTCTTAAGGGCGTAGAAAATCTCGCTCCGCTCCCAGTAGATGCTTATCATTCCGGAAATAACCCTCAGTGTCTGGACCTCCTCACCAAGCCATTCCCTGCATCCCTTTGTATTCTCAAATCCGACAGCCCCGCTGAGTGAACCCGACGATGAAAAGACCGGGATTATCAGCATGGAAGAGACATCCCTGGTCCTCAATATATCTTTTTCCGCTGTGAACTCCGGGGGCAATGCATCAACGTCAGAAATCATGAAATTTTCATTGGATTCCAGCCTGCTGATCAGGGAGGGACAATAAAACCTTTCAAGATCCCGGCTGGAATCTTTCATGGATGCCGCATTGGCACTGTCATACCATTCATAGGCATAATAGATCTTTCGGTTATCGCTCCAGAACCGGATGATATAGGTGCGGTTCACAGATGAGGCCTTGCCGATTACCTCCAATACCTGATCAAGGTCAGCGCAGTCAGGGGAGAGAAATATCCTGGAGATTTCAGCGACTGCGTCTTCAATGGCCAGACGGTCTTTTAACCATTCTTTTTTAAGTATATTCCCTGAGAACCCCTCAGATTCCAGCATTTGTTCCCCCGATATTAAGCCTCAATAATCCCCGTTGTCGGTTGCGCGCCTGAATTAAAATTCACAAGGCTATATGTATTATTTTCTTTTTGCGTCCTGTATAAAAGCCATTATCTAAAACCATCCCTGACAGTTCACAGGGGCGCTGAAGAGAGCCTGCATAACAGGTCATGAAGACAACAGATCAATATGTAATTCAATTATTATGCCAATAAAAAATTCGGGTTTTCTCACTTTCTAATGGAAAAACATGCAGTTAATCCTATCTTCAGATAACGAGGTTTTCAGAGTGCCTTATTGCCATCACCGGAGCAGGCATCAGGTAACCATTTGTTAATAATAATTAATTGATGAATTGATTTTGTTTCCAGCTGAAACAGACATGACCGGTAAAAGATCTTACAATATTTCCCTCTCTCGCGCGGCATGTTTAAGGCGGGTTTTGTGAAAGCTTAAAGTGTAATATAATACACTTGTGTAACGTGACACATATGGCTGGTTTACACCTATAATATCAAACCGGCTCTACAATGTTATTCTCCTTGATTTTCCGGTAAAGGGTCTGCCTGCTTACCCCGAGCAGCCTGGCGGCCTTGGCCTTGTTCCAGGCAGTTTTCTCAAGTGCCTTGATCAGGCCCTGAAGCTCATTCAATCCATTTTCATCGGGGATCTCCGTTTTGAAACCTGCTCCATGCGCAGGAAGGCCGGCCAGCCCCTGAGCCTGGGCGTATTGCCCTGGCATCCTGCCCAGCAATCCGGAGTAGTCAATTATTTCTGCCGGTATATGATCAAGTGTAATGTTCTTTCCATGGCAAAGCACAAAGGCATGTTCAATAGCATGTTCAAGCTCTCTGATGTTGCCGGGCCAGGTGTACCTCATAAAGGCGTTTAGGACATCATCGGTGATGCCTTCAATCTCCTTTTTAAACCGTTTATTAAAATTGCCGCGGAAGTGATCCACAAGAATCGGTATGTCTTCCCGTCTTTCCCTGAGCGGAGGGGGAACGACCTCTACTACCTTGAGACGATAGTACAGATCCTCCCTGAATTCTCCCAGCCTCACCCTCTCCTTTAATTGACGGTTTGTGCTGGCGATGATGCGGACATCTGCCTTGACAGGGTTTGAATCGCCCACCCGCTCGAACTCCTTTTCCTGAAGAACCCTCAGAAGCTTCAGCTGTATAACATGGGAGATATCCCCTATTTCATCCAGGAAGATTGTGCCTTTATTCGCCGCCTGGAAACGCCCGATCTTATCCTTCAGCGCCCCGGTAAAGGCGCCTTTGACATGCCCGAACAGTTCACTTTCAAGGAGATTTTCGGCAAGCGCGGAACAATTTACCGTTACAAAGGGCTTGAAGGCCCTCGGCCCGCTGTAATGGAGTGCCCTGGCGATAAGCTCCTTCCCTGTCCCGCTTTCCCCTGTGATGAGTACCGTAGTATCGGTGGTGGCAAGGTTTTGCAGGAGATCATATATCTCCTGCATCCTTTTGCTTTTGCCGATTATGTTATGGAAAAGGTGGCGCTCCCTTAACTCCCTCTCCAGGTCGGTAATCCTTGTTAAATCTCTGAGCACAAGGACTGCGCCGATCGGTTTGCCGTTATTATCCATCAGGGGAGAGCACGTAACCGCTATTACCTGCTCAGGATTGTCCAGCAGTCTGCATTCGATCCTGGAATCCTTTATTGTAATATGATTGTTGAGGGTCTCTTTAAGTATCCTGTGACAGGTCTGGCTGCATCTTTTGGAGGAAAAATTCTCCAGGGACATGTCTATCAAGTCACTTCTTTTTATGGGGCATATCTTCTCTGTCGCTTCATTTATATCAATCACCCTCATCTCTCTGTTAACGGTGATTATTCCGTCATTAACGCTTCTGAATATGGCCTCAAGATTATTTCTTATCCTTTCCTTCTCTTCCTCCATCAATCTCTTTTCATCCATCAGGGCCTTGTGGTCAAGGGCGACCTTGGTAACCCTGAGGAGTTCCTCTTTCCGGATCGGCTTTGAAAGGTAATCAAAGGCGCCCAGCCTGACCGCATCGGATGCCGTATCTATGCTGGGATTTCCGGTTATCATAATTACAGGACATGTCACACCCATACCTTTTATCTCGCTCAATACCTCAATTCCGGTCCTGTCGCCCAGCATTACATCGGCGAATATAAGGTCAGGCGTCTCTTCCCCAATTGTCTTCAACGCTGAGCTATAATTCTCGCTGGCAAAGACCTCATGTCCCTCTCTGGTCAGTATCTCCACCAGGGTAAACCTCATGTTCTCTTCATCGTCAATAACAAGTATCTTTGCCTTCATATCATAGCCCTTTTAAGTTTCCTGTATAACATGTTCAGCGACCTGGTTGCTATAAATTGACCTGTTCCGGCAATGCCGGAATATAAAATTTGCACAAATGCATTGTTCATGCTTGATTGCATCAAACGATTCCCCCGGTAGATAATCATCAGTTTGACGCTGATCTGGCCGCAGTAAGGGCAGGGGGCAGCTGGAGAATCCTGTAGCCCTTCATATTCAGAAATAATATAAGCTCCCGTGATAATCTCAACGGCGTGGCAAAGATTCTTTTTGATTCGCTGTCTGTGAAAATTATCCCCTGGATATTAAAAATAATATTTTTTGTCTCGGGCCCGTTTGTTGATAAAAACTGATGCGGCATGGATTCATATTTGATGCCGAGGAAATCAAATATCCCAGTGACGATATCGGAGGGAGCCTTACCGCGGGGGATCGAATATACCAGGAACTGGCCTTCCTTGAGGAGGTTTATGATATCATTTCCCAGCCCGCTCAGATCTATGATATAGTCCCTTCCGCTGATGCTTACGGAAAAATCCGCCTTGACCACGAGATCAAAGGCGCCTTTGCCGTTCTTATATGCCGGCAATTCAACGTCCGCTGAATAATTCTGCCCCGCAATATCCAGCAGCGTCTCTACAAAAGAATACATGTCATCCATTGTATTCATGATTTCAGTATTATCATAGTTGATCTCAGCCTTCTCATTCTGGACCGGATAATCAATAACCTTTATCCCTGAAAGCTCCAGATATCTGACAATAACATCGGGATTCCGGCCGCTGCCGTCATCACAGAAATTGATTACAGTAATCCTTTTTTCTTCGGCGGATGTCCCCTGTTCCTGTTCGATGATCCTGTCTGAAGTGATCCTTACGGGGATGTCACCGGCGGCTGACACAAGGGGCTCGCCGGGACCGTATATCTTTTTATAATCGCAGGCGGCTGTTATCTTTTCAAAGGCCTGTTTAAGATTATCATCTCCTGTAAGATGGACGATCCTGTAATTATCCCAGTTTGATGTTATAAGCTTCCCCATCCTCTCCGGCAGGTCATTATAAAGATCAACTATCACCTTTTTCCCGCTTTTAAGATCCACAATGGGATATGATTCCGCGCTCAGTTTCAATTGCCCGCCGGTCTTCAGAGGGAAAAAATGCTCTCCTGTCTGAAGCCACTGTTCGCCTATCAGGGTAAATATCTCCCCTAACCTGCCCGCGATCGTCCTGACATCTTCCTTCTGCGACTCTGTCATCGGTTCAGAAGCAGGCCGGCTTTCCCCAACCGGCAACCTGACCACCTTGGGCGAATAGACCGGGAACCTGATCTTCTGACCCGGATAGACCGTATTCAAATCTGCAACATCAGGATTAAGCTGCCTCAGCTGCGAGAGGTACTCATTATAGAGTTCCTTCTGTGGGATATCATACAGGTCTTCAACAATCTTGATGATGCTGTCGCCCTGTCGAACAACATACTCCTCCAGATCGATATTGCCGATTGACTCAAGGGGAACAGTCCCA
>JBFYXR010000003.1:0-4093 GCA_041310455.1 Desulfobacteraceae bacterium
TGAAAAAATCCTGCCCCATTTTAGAGCAGCCTCATTGGATATGTCCAATCTTTTCATCTCTTCCGAATAGGTTAAGGAAGGAGGATTGGACAGCCTGTTTATTGCCTCCATGCCCCGCTCCTGGAAGATATTATAAAGCTTCAATTCTGTTGTCGTAATGGCATAAGCCCCTTCGGGACTATTCCACCAGAAGGACGGCTCTTTTCCGGAGGCCCTTTCAGAAACCAGAAAAAGGATCTTTATGTCTGAGGCTTCAATCCTTGCTATCCCGAGTTGGTCCAGCCTCTCCTCCATCATTTTTTCATTTACCTTGACCCTCATGAATATTCTGAAGGTCTCACTCTTCCTATCCTCAGCCAGTATATGGTAATTTTCAATATCTTCTACGGAAGACGGAACAACATCATTTATTAAGGCCGTAAAATTGGCGGCCACAGCCTGGCTTCCCAGATACTGGAAAAGGTATTGCTCTATCCCTTTTTCCAATGCGTCCGAGATCGCCTCCTTTCTTGCCTCCGCCATGTTATTATCTTTTATCCTGCCTTCACCTACAGCAAGGGAATCAGAATTGTCACTGCCTGACGCCCTTCCCGGATAAAAAAGATCTAAGGAAAACAAGGAAACAAAAAAAAGAATCCCATACAAAATGCGCGTGAAATACCTTATGTCCATAGAAATCACCATCTCAATATACCTGCATTTCAGAATAAACTATTGCGATAGATTCAGTCAAGAAACCCCTGGATTTCAGACCTGATTAATCCCGGATTCTGCGGATCGGCCCAGATCATCTCATCGTCAGCCCTGAACCAGGTCAGTTGCCTCTTGGCGTATCTCCTGGTATCCTGTTTCAGCCGGGAGATCATGGCATCGAGGTTCAATTCTTTCCTCAGGAAGGCCAACGCATGCCTGTAACCAAGAGAGTTCATGGATTTGAGTTCAGGAGAGTAGCCCTTTTCAAGCAGCGCGCCGGTCTCATCGATCAGGCCTGCCTCAACCATGTGCCTGCTCCTGTCATTGATTCTGTCATATAATCTTTCCCTGCCCACATTGAGGCATATCTTGAGCGCAAGGAATGGCCTTTCATTAAAGCCATGTTCCATTATGATTGATGAATGGGGTCTGTCCGTTAATCTGATTATCTCCAGTGCCCTGATCACTCTGGTCCTGTCATTGGGATGAATGCGGCCGGCTGATGCAGGATCGAGCCGCATGAGCCTTTCGTGCAGAAATGGGGAGCCCTTCTCCCTGTATTCATTGAACAGCTCATCCCTGACATCCGGATCAGAGGCAGGACATTCCATGAGGCCGTTCAGCAATGTCTTGATGTATAATCCGGTCCCGCCGACAATGAAACATGTCTTCTTCCGGTCGATAATCCCCTTTATCGCAGGTATTGTGAGCTCCCTGTATCTTGAGGCATTAAAGTCATCATCAGGGTCCGCCACATCAATCAGGTGATGGACGATGCCACCGCGTTCGCTGATCGCAGGCTTTGCGGTCCCGATATCCATATAGCGGTATACCTGCATGGAATCGGCATTTATAATTTCCCCATTAAATTCATGGGCCATCTCCACTGCCAGGGAGGTTTTGCCTGAGGCCGTGGGGCCTGCGATAATAACAAGTTTTGGTTTCGGGTCTTTCATGAACAGTAAATAGCATAACACTATAAAGGAGTCCACAGGAAGGTGAAGGCTATACTACCCGTTTAAACATCTTTTCAATATCGTAATAGCCAAGCTTCTTAAAGACAGGCCTTCCATGGGGACAGTTTGTAGGGAGATCCAGCCTGTCAAGCCCTTCCAGCAGGTTAAGCATCTCCTTCTGTGAAAGCCTCTGATTTGCCCTGATAGCTCCATGGCATGCCATGATTATCAAGAGGTCGTCCATAGCATTATCCACGGTCAGAGGGCCTGTGCTCTTCTCCAGGACAGGAATCATATCGGATATAAATGCCTCCCAGTCAGTGTTAACCAGGATGGACGGCACTGCCCTCAGCAGAAATGTATGACCTCCGAAATGTTCAAGATCAAATCCCAGTTCTCTCAGCTTGTCGGAATTTTCAAGAAGCACCCTGGAATCCTTGAGGGAGGTCTCGATTTGAACAGGGATCAGGAACGGTTGAATGCCCGGCTTTGAATCCCTGTAGCTCTTCTTCAGCTCCTCATAGAGGATTCTTTCATGGGCTGCATGCTGATCTATCATCAGGAGCCCGTCTTCAGCCTGAAATAAAAGGTATGTGTCCCTCAGCTGACCTATCAGCCTCGGGGATTCCTTGATCAGCGGCACCTGAACCGGTTGAACATTATTTATGCCTGGGGGCTCTTTTTCTGCTGTGCCGGTATAAATCCATGAGGGTTCGGAGATATTAGCCTCGCTAGCAGGCGCGCTGTACCCGCTCTTTTCGCCGGAGTATTTCATATCAAAAAAAGGGGTGTACAGGTCTTTTAATGCCGTATTGATTAATGATGCTATATTCTGATAGATAAGATGCCCCTGCTGGAAGCGCACCTCCTGTTTCGCAGGATGTACATTGACGTCTATGAGGGACGGCTCAATTTCAAGGAAGACAATAACCTGCGGATACCGGCCTTTCATCAGGCGCTGCCCGTAACCATCCATAATCGAACGGGCAACCAGCCGGTCTCTGATGCTCCTGCTGTTGACATAGATATATAACCTGTCTGCCTTGTTCCTGGTGTTCTCAGGAGGGGACATAAAGATGGTTACATTGCACCCGTCAGTCTTTCCGGCGATTTCCATCAGGGATGATGCCGTATTGCGCCCTAGAAGGGCCGCAAACCTGCTTATCTGATTGTCTGACGCAGGGATATTCAGAAGGTTTTTTTCACCCTCATCAAGCTTGAAATGTACATTTTTAAATGGAAGTGCTATCCTGGAGACCGTATCAATAATATATGATGCCTCTGTCTTTTCACCCTTAAGGAACTTGAGTCTGGCCGGCGTGTTAAAAAAGATATCTCTGACCGCTATGCTCGTGCCCACTGCCGAGCCTGTCTCAACTATCGAGATCAGTTTTCCACCTGATGCACTGAGACGGTGCCCGGCTACTTGCCCGGCAGTTCGGGAGACTATCTCCATCCTGGAGATTGAGCATACGCTTGGCAGGGCCTCGCCTCTGAATCCAAGCGTCTTTATGGAAAATATATCAGACATCACGCTGATCTTGCTTGTGGAATGCCTTTCCAGGGACAAAAGCATATCATCCCTGTCCATGCCTGTCCCGTTATCGGAAATCCTGATAAGCCTTTTGCCGCCATCCTCCATGATGATATGGATCCTGTCGGCGCCTGCGTCAATGCTGTTGTCAAACAATTCACGGACAACCGACGAGGGTCTCTCTATGACCTCTCCGGCAGCGATCTGATTGGCCACATTTTCAGGGAGTATCCTGATATTGCTCATGTTTTTTTATAATTCCAGCAGTTCCCTGGCTATTGGAAATTGATAAGTCGGTTGTTCGTTATTGAATATTCTTGCAAAAAAGCCATTTCTTCGGGCAAGACGAAGATTATCGCTCCCTATCGGGTCATGGGACAGGCACAGGGAGGAATCCGGATATGACAGGAGGTCCCTGACAAGTTTAAATGAAAGCTCTATCATGAAGGCCATATACTCATCCTCAACATTATAGGATGAGTTTATCTCCAGATCGGAAAGCGCCGGCAGGCAGTAAAGATAATCGGATATCTTTACGGACTGTGCATAGATCTGCTTTTTCGCCCTCAGCCCGTAGCCGTTCCTGACCGCCGCTGATTTCAGCAGCCTGTCGTACAGGCCATGGTCCATGGCCAGGACATCCCTTGCGATCTTTAAATATACAGGGTCCACAAATTTATCCGCGACAGCCTCCGAATAGAAGTGGCCTATCCTCTTCCATTTTGAAACACGATGAACCAGGTCAGGCACAAAATAGTTATGGGCAACCACATCAGCGGCAAGGTGAGACAGGAATCCATAGGCATATGCCGCCTCTTTATCATTATCCACATCTGCCAGGAGGCTAAAGCCTGTCTCCCAGTTATGGGAATGCCCCTTCTTCTTTTTCTGGCCTTTGCCGATAAAAAAA
>JBFYXR010000030.1:0-6631 GCA_041310455.1 Desulfobacteraceae bacterium
TGTGGATAGATCATGTTTTTTAATGATGACGCTCCTAATTTTGTAACTCATCGCAGTTTGTAACGTCTTAAGGATGAATTCGAACATAGAACGGCTAATGATATTTGAAATTTAATGTCTCTGAATAAAGAAGGGGAAATTAATTTTATTAATAAAGATCTGTTGGGGATAAAAAAGGTTAAAAATATGACTTATTATATTAGAGATTTAAGTATAAATATATTGATCCTGGCGATGGTTCTGATTGGTCCCTGGGGATGCGGAAATGAAAACAATGCAGATAAGGAGTCAAGCACAGATTCAGTAACTGCTGGAGGTGGAGGCTCGAACATGGTAAGAGAATCATTTTTAAACCAAAATACGGTTCTTCTTATTGATTGCGGCTCTACCGAAGATTACGTCGATACGCTGGGTCGCACATGGAGCTCGGACCATGATTGGATAGGTGATAATAATACCATAGATTATGAAGATGCGGAAATAGAAGGAACACCGAATGTTCGCCTATGCCAGACCGAGCGTTGGGGACTTTCCGGCTACTCAATTCCGATCGCTAACGGAACTTACAACGTTCAGCTCCATTTTGTTGAGAATTACTTGGACACAGCCGGAGCCCGTATTATGAATATGGATGTCGAGGGTCAAAGACTTACGAAATTCGATGCATTCGCTGAAGCCGGTGGTAAGAATCGCTTGGTTAGGAAGTCTTTCGATAATGTTGCAGTCGATGATGGGACATTGGATATCGAGTTGTCGGCCACTCAGAACAATACAATGATCAGTTGTATAGAGGTTCTGACGGGCTCCACAGATGATACAATGCAGGGGAAAATTGACTCATCCTGGGAACTGGTCTGGTCAGATGAATTTGATGGATCAAGCGCTGAACTCGATCACAGCAACTGGGACTATGAATATGGTTTTGTCAGGAATAATGAATTGCAGTATTATACCGATAGGCTTGATAATGCCAGGGTCGAGAACGGCAATCTGGTCATTGAAGCCCGTCCTGAGAAATATCTGGACGGGGCTCAATACACTTCTGCCTGTGTAATAACAAAAGAAAAACATTCTTGGGCTTATGGCAGAATAGAGATGAGGGCTAAAATGCCATGGGGGCCTGGTATATGGGCCGGCATCTGGACCTTGGGAGAAAACTATGACAGTGTGGGCTGGCCGGCATGCGGTGAAATAGATATAATGGAACAAGTAGGCGGATACAGTGGCGGGGAAGACTATTATGATTTATATAATGGAGCAATACATTATCACGATGGCTCGACGCACAAGTGGGACATTGGAGATTATCAGCTTCCTGCCGAACTTGGAAATTTTCAGGATGCATATCACATCTTTTGGATAGAATGGGATGCAGATAAAATCAGCTGGTTTTGCGATGGGAATCTTTTTTATACCTTCAGCATAGCGGATATGCCCTATGGCCAGTTTAATTTGCCACAGTACATATTGATACAGCTTGCCATAGGCCCCCCTGGATCCTGGGCCGGTACTCCGACATCCGCCAATGTATGGCCGCAATATTTCTATGTTGACTATGTTAGAGTGTATCAGCGGGCCAGTTAGGCACATTTTACGAGCTTCTTTCAGTTCATGAAGCCGCAACTTTTATTTGTAAAAGCCTGCCGGTTTCTGAGGAAGGATATTCTATAAGAGAAATGTTTCATAACACGTTCCAATGCCTACATGCAGGACGCTGTCTTCGGCTCCCGTCCGAGGTGATACTCCCTGTGCAGCCTGAGCACCGGCTTGATCTCCGAAAGGACCCTGTCATCAACTGCCGGCCGGTCAAAAATCGAAGAGGGGTCATCATAGAGCATCTTAATGAATTTGATTGCCTCAGGGCTCAGTTTTGGAGAAAGGGCCGTAATCTGGTGGCATTTCATGCAGGCAATGGCGCCCTTTTCCGGCCTGAACACCGCGGTCCCCTCCCCTGTGTACGCCCTGCCGCAACGGCAGCATTTCTCAAGATTGATCTTGAATCCCCCGTGTGACATGGCTGTGAACTCAAAGGAATGGGCAATGAGATCCGGCATCCCGCCACTGTCCAGCATATGCATTGATTTTACCAGTATCTCAAAGATGCCGCGGTCCGGCAGCTCCCATGGAAAAAGGATCTCCGTAAGCTCCACCATATAGGCGGCCTTTGAAAGAATTGAATAATTGCTTCTCAGGCCGGGAAATGCCTCAATGAGTTTTCCTGAGTGCAGAAAATGGAGGTCGCTGTTTCTGGCAGGGCTGTATTCGAGGTTCACGAGGGAGAATATGTCGAGGCAGTTTACAAAACGCCTGCGGCTCCTGAGGGCGCCTTTGGCCACGCCCCGCAGCCGCCCGGCATCCTGTGTGAAAAACGTCACCATGAGATCCGACTCGCCGAATTCCCTGACCCTTGTAATGATTGCCTGTGCGCTTATATATTTCATGGGGCAGCATGCCTACCCAAGACCTGATCTTATGCTTGGTATGAGGCGCTTTTCACACTGGGCAAGGAAGAAATCATCCGTCATGCCTGCCATGAAATCGCGCACTATTTCCACATCGGGGGTGTTTTCCTTGTATTCGTATGACATGCCTTCCAGGTATTCTCCATATATCTCTGAGCCTCCGTCCTTTTTTGCAAGGTCGTCCATGTATCTTTCAAACAGGAGTTCAAACATCAATTCAATCTTCGGGGTCTGTTTCCAGGACAGTTTGCCGGAATAGATGTACTCCCGGTTGAACTCCTTCAGCCTTTTAAGGGCCTCTGCCACCTTATCGCTGAAACAGATATAGGGCTTGTCAAGGCTGCTTCCCGCAAGGTCTTCAACCAGCGAGTATACGATGGTGCCGTTGGTCTCTCCAAGGACGCTTCTGCACTCGTCGGGCATGTCGTTTCTATTTATGACCCCCAGCCTGATTGCGTCTTCAATGTCCCGTCCTATGTAACTTATGGTGTCGGCCATCCTTACAACGCAGCCTTCCAGGGTCATGGGCAGGATATCAAGATCAGGATTTTCCGCCTTGCCCTTAATCTCCTCATTAAACCGGGTGAAGTCCTTTTTGCTGTCCGGCTTCAGCTCCTGGGCGTGAAGCTCTCCGTCATGGCACAGTATCCCGTCAAGGACCTGGAGTGTCAGATTCCATCCCTTTCCCTTTCTTTCAATCTTTTCAAGGAACCTGACGCTCTGCAGGTTATGGAGGAAGTTGCAGTGACCGTAACGCATTGAAAGCCTGGAAAGGCATTTTTCGCCGTCGTGGCCGAAGGGGGCATGGCCGATGTCGTGACCCAGCGCTATGGCCTCAATAAGGTCCTCATTGAGCCTCAGCAGCCTCCCGATCGTCCTGGATATCTTGGATACAAGCTGGACGTGAAGGACCCTGTGCGTTATGTGATCATTTTTGACCAGGTAAAACACCTGGGTCTTGTCGATATACCTGGAATAGGCAAGCGAATGGAGTATCCTGTCCGTATCAAGAGAGAAATTCTGTCTGTGTCCTGAGAGAATATGCTCTTCAACCCTTCCCCGGACTGCATCACGGCTGAGACAGGCCCATTGTGAGAGCCGTTTCTCTTCTTCATTGTCCAGGGCTGTCTTTATGGAATTGAGATGCCCTGCCCTGCTCACTGGTTGCGGTCCTCCTCACCCGGCCTTTTTTTAACATATACATTTTTTATTTCATTGAAGATTGTTTTGCCTCTTCTTTTAAAAATCTCATTTGCCTTGTCGGCAACGATCCTGGATTGCCTGTCAATAGCCTCAGCGTCAGGGACTTCTTTCCCTTCATGTTGTTCCTTCCATCTTAAAAGAAATCCTGTAAGCTTGACTTCAGTTTCCTTGGCGATTTTTTTAATGTCGTCTTTTAAATCAGTAGCCATATTAACCTCTAATCGTGCTGTTGGTGAATATGAATTAAATGCAATCATCGATAAAGCATGATGTAAAAGATATTGTAGATCTTCCCTTTAAGGAATGCAACATATCTTGTTTTTCAATCGGCTTGATGCTCGATAGCGTGAGGCCAATCCTGAGGTGTGGAATATTTTTCAGTTGTTCATTTAAAAGGAGACAGGGAGACATCCTGAAACATGATAAAGGATATCTCATGCAATCGACAGGTATAGGAGGCCGCACTGGGGTCTCCAAACCTGGTAATGACAAGATTATTGAATGATTGTTTGCGTTTCAGCATTCAAGCCCGGCTTACTTCACAAGCGCAAAGAGTATCGGGGCAATTAATGTGACGGCAATCATAAAAGTGAAAAATGTTTCTTCGATTTCCCCAAACAGATTATCAAAGCTGAAGTTGTGTTTCTTTTCCATGCGAAATTCTCCTTTCATTATATTGTTTGTTTGCCTATATAGTCGTTTGATGCGGCTTTCGGTTACAAAAAAAGAAGGGCCCTTTAAGCCCCGAACCATCAGGGCATTGATCGGGAGACAAAATGATTAAAGAGAAAAAGCAGGAATCGGAATTCAGAATGTCATGGATGAAGGATGGAAGGTGTTCTATTTTGTATTTATAAAATATTGCTGCTCTTGTCTTCCCTGGCAGTATGGGGCGTCGCCACCTTTGCATATCCCGTCTGCTCAGGGCTGTAGCCTGATTTGTCGGAGTAAAAGGGCATGGAGAGGTCATACTTGTCGCCTGAAAGAACCGCGTTGATAGGATAGGGGGCATTTTTCTGAAAGACCTTGAGCATCGGCGCGTTATCCGCAAGCACTGTTGCATTGAAGCCCTCCAGTCCGTTTTTCTTGGCGATTTCAAGGAGCATCCGATAGAGATAGGAGCCTAATCCTATTCGCCGGTACTTTTCATCCACAGCGAACGCAACATCGGCAAATGCCCTGTCAGGCCATCTGATATAACGCGCCTCGGCGATGATGCGTTCATCCTGTGGCCCTCCCACAAGCGCGACGATTGATATGATATGACGATGATCCACTGTGACATATTCCTGCATCTCTTCATGGGGCATTGCATCGATCGGCGCGAAATATCTCAGGTACTTGGATTCATCCGACAAACGGTAAAAGAAGCTCCTCATCTCATCCACATCCGACGGCTTGATTGCCCTGAAGATCACGTCCAGATCTTCCTTGAATATTTTAGAATGGGTAAGATGGTTCGGATAAAATCTTCCCGATTCCTCAAAATAGACCTGGCTGGGGTAGAGAATATGTGCCTCCTTGGCCTTGCGGACCAATTCTGCACGGTCATCCGGATGGGCTATGTCTATCAGGGCAAAGGCGCGTTCCCTTATGGTCCTTCCCTTCAGGGATGTGATGCCGTATTCAGTTACTACAAGATCAAGGGACTCTTTTACGATAGAGAAATAATTCGGATTATCATAAACCGACAGTATGATATTGGGCTTCTGTGCCAGATTTCGGCTTGGAAGCGCAAAGATAATCCGGCCTCCATTGGAGAAAGTGGCGCCTCTTAAAAATTCAAGGGCCTCAGCAGGACCTGCACTTATAAAACCTTTTCCGCTGTGAAATGATACTTCCCCCGTCAGATCAACCTTTCTCGCCGGAAGAATACAGATGAAGTTATCAATTGTGAGGATCTTAGTGGGGTCCGCAACAACATCAATCCCCTGGAATTCGATGATCGGATTGTTATCGAGCCATTTTACCAGTTCCGCAGATCCAACAGCATAGGAGACAGAACATTTATTTTTAAAAATGGATTTATATTTATTTGTTACTGCGCCGCTTTTTACCAGGGCCATAACCGCATCAGTTACATATGGAGAGTGAATGCCAAGATCCCTTTTTTTAACAAGATGCCTGCTGAGGGACTCATATAAAGGTCCGATCCCGAAGGCAAGACAACTCCTGTCAGGGATAAGGGATGAGACATTTTCACCGATCTTGTTAAATACATCATTGATTTCCGAACGTGGAAAATAGAGGGGCGGCTTGGTCCCTTCTACAAGCAGATCAAAATCGTCAATGTGCACCACAGTGTCCCCGCTTGTCCTGGGAATATAATGATTGATCTCTCCCACAACAAGCCCGGCCTTCTCTATAGCCTGTCTCGCGACATCCACTGCAAGACCAAAGCTGCAGAATCCATCATCATTGGGCGGTGTTATCTGTATGAAGGCGACATCAGTCCTGATCCTTCCACTTGCAAAGAGGCTTGGAATGGCGCAGAATCTTGAAGGAATAAGGTCTACGAGTCCTGCAGTAATTGCCTTGTTGGCAGAAAGGCCTCCAAAAAATGTCTTTAACCGCAGATGCCCCGAGTATTTCTTTTCTATGGAAACAGCATCTCCAACACTTATGAGCTGGATAAGTTCCAGATCGGTCAGGTTGGGGGCGTTTGAATACATCAGCGCCTTTACAAGCGTGCGCGGTTCAGCCAGGCCTGTGCCCAGGAATATGCTGCTGCCCGGTTTAATCCTCCTGAAGACCTCATCAGGCGATACGACCTTTTTTCTCCACTGCGATGAACTGGTATTTGACATTTTTCCCCGAAAACAGCCGAATAAATTTTGCTGAAAGTCAGCAATGTCCGGTTAGGATTTTGCAAGGAGTAGTAACCGGCGCAGGTGTCATGGGAGGGCCAATTTTTTTAAATTGAAATGGTGTGGCCTGCTGAGGATTAAGCATCAAGCCTGTAAAGC
>JBFYXR010000031.1:0-2529 GCA_041310455.1 Desulfobacteraceae bacterium
TCCGATCTCGGACTGGAGATGTATCCGGGCGGATTCAACACATGTGGCGGTCCCAGGAAGAATGGAAAGTCTCAGGTATTAGACACTAAGAAAAATCCGATCCCCAGGTTGTACACCGCCGGTGTGCTCGGGAGCACTGCCGGGCATATTTACAGTATGGCGGGGCATAATTGGGCAGAGTTCCTGGCCTTTGGCCGCATCGCAGGGAGGAATGCCGCGGCTGAAAAGCCATGGTCATAAAACATAAATGATTGAGGCATTTTATTACAATACCCAGGCAGGCTTAAATCTTATTCACATTTAACAACAATATTTTAAAGGAGGCTATTTATGCAAACCAGACTTAATTTCCCGGCAATCTTTTTGACATTAATTTTAGTTGTTCTGGTCATTTTCAGCGGATGTTCAAAAAAATCGGCTGACACCCAGACTTCAGGATCAAACGAAAGACCGACGATCTCGAAAGCTGAACAGGCCTTTGATATGCTGCAGGTACAAAACACCTATAGCAAACATGCATATTATCACGCCTATCCGCAGCTGTATTGTCAGGAGCTGGAGGATATCTGGGTTAAGGAAGACGGCCCCAACGCCGAGACCGCCAGTTGGACAAATGCACAGGGTATCCAGATAGGCATGGAGCTGATTAAAAAAAATTACTGTACCGAGAACATGAAGAACGTACAGAAAAGCCTTGACGCCATAAGCAAGATCTACCCGGAGATCGAGAACATTCCTGAAAACCTTGGCGCGGGGACCGGATATACTATCCATACCCAAACGACTCCGATTATCGAGGTAGCTGGGGACGGAAAGACAGCAAAGGGTCTGTGGTACTCACCCGGTATAGCAACCAATACAATGATTAAAAACGGCAAGGCGGAAACGGGCGGCAACTGGTTCTTTGAAAAGTACGCAATAGACTTCGTAAAAGAGGACGGGGAATGGAAGATCTGGCATGTAGGCATGTACTATGACCCCACCCCGCCCACCTGGGGCTCACAGATGGAGATGATAGCTGCGGCGCAGCCTGTAGAGGCCGGAGAGAAAGCGCCTTCTGCAGGGGGCCTTGAAATGACCAAACCAAACCCCAATCCTTATGAAACATGGAGCCCCAAGAGTGTTCTCAAGCTGGAGCCCAGTTTTCCTGAGCCATATTACACCTTCAGTGAGACATTCAGTTATTAATCTGAATCCAGGTTAACCTGAACCTGTTAACAGCCCCTGATTTCCTGTGTGAAGTTCGGGGCTGTTATATTTTTATGACCAGTCTTTTTAGAGTGCGCAAAATGCCATATAATATTCGCAATTTGTCATAGCTGGACTCCCTCAATAATATATAACATCTGTTTAATTCATACATTCCGATCACGTATTTCATACCTAACAGGCTATAAACATTTCAGGAGGTCCCATCATGAGGAGGAAAATATCTTTCGTTGTTTTTTTAGCACTTATCACTTCCATTTCAATACAGGCTGCTGAAAACAAAAGTGAAGTCAGGAAGGTATATCCTGGCGTTTACACAGCTGAAGAGCAGAAAATCCTTGATGATTTCAAAAAGAGCCTTGAAGGCGGAGGTCCTGGCGGGGGCCCCGGAGGCCCGCCTGGTGGAGCGACTGGAGGCGCAATGCTGGGCACGGCACCGGACGGGGCAGGCAAGGCACAGTTATCGACCGACACCTTCATGTCAATGACCGCCGACCTGAAGGCCATGAAAAAATATGCCAAAAACTTCGATCCATGGAACCCGCTATACAATAATGAGGAATATGCCAGGAAGACCAGGTACGGCAGCATCATAGCGGTGCCCTTTTTCAAGGAGGCCGGCGCCATGTTTCCCTCCATGGGCAACCTGAAGGGCCTCGGCAACTTCGGGCCGGCCAATGACGGCGGCGATATAGAATTCTTCCTGCCGGTCCGGCCCGGTGACACCTTCACTATGAAATCCGGGAAACAGAGCTTTACTGATATAACTCCCAAAGAGGGAAGCACTACCCGCGTATTCAGTCTTGTGGGCTCCGGAAGCCTTTTAAATCAGAAGGGTGAAACGGTAATAACAGGCACGATGTACGGTAGAAATACATTTTCGCAGGGTGAATCTTCAGGCAGAGGCTATGGCATGCCTTCCGGTGCAGGAGGTTCTCAAGGTGCGAGTGGTACTTCAGCATCAGGCGCCCCTCCTTCCGGTGGCGGCCCTAGCGGCGCGACCGGCGGAGGTATGACCTCCACCAGGCATACCTATACGGATGCTGACTGGGCATTGATTAAAACGATATGGAAAGAGGAAAAAGTGCGTGGCGCTGAGATCCTCTACTGGGAGGATGTAAAGGTCGGAGATGAGCCTCCCTGGGTTACTACAGGTCCTACCACTATTACGGAGATGGTAAGGCGTTTCGGCGACCAGATGGAAAACACCCCCTTGATGAGAGAGATCATTGAAAATCCTGATCGATACGCGGGTATTTCAAGGGATCAGTATAATATCCCCCATGTGATGGAGGAGGTGCACTGGGGCGACATGGGCCG
>JBFYXR010000032.1:0-3801 GCA_041310455.1 Desulfobacteraceae bacterium
CTCAACGCCTACCCATATAATGAACACCCTGCAGAAGCATTACAGCCCGGAAAAGACCATCAGCCAGGTGGCAAGCGAGTTTGATGGTGATGAAATAATGGAGTTTCTTCCCGAGGAGGCCATTGAGGATGAGGTAGAGCCGAGCGCAGAGGAATTCAAGGATTCTCCCTTTGTTAAAATGGTGGACCTGATAATCAGGAATGCCATAAAGAGAGGCGCAAGCGATGTCCATATTGAGGCCCAGGAAAACCAGGTGCGTGTCAGAAACCGTATTGACGGCGTATTGCAGGATTCAATAAAGCTCCCCAAGTGGACCCAGCCCATCATCATATCCCGCATAAAGGTCCTTGGCGGGATGGATATATCGGAGAGGAGACTGCCCCAGGACGGCAGGATCAAGGTGAGATCCAGGAATATCTCGGTTGACCTCCGCGTATCTACCCTTCCTACCTATTATGGGGAAAAGGCAGTTATAAGGATACTCAACAAGGAAGAGGCGTTTCTTTCACTGGAGGACCTGGGGTTCTCCGAGAAAAATCTGAAATCTGTAGCGAGTTTCATAAAGCAGCCTCAGGGTATGATTTTATTCACAGGCCCGACCGGTAGCGGAAAGACATCCTCCCTTTATGCATGCATGAAGGATATCCGTTCCGAAGAGGTAAACATAATCTCTGTCGAAGACCCTGTCGAATATGAGCTGCCCGGCATCAACCAGGTGCAGATAAATGAAAAGGTGGGCCTGACCTTCCCGTTTCTTCTGCGGTCAATACTGCGCCAGGACCCCAACGTAATCATGATCGGTGAAATAAGGGATATGGAAACGGCCGAGATCGCACTTCAGGCATCCCTGACCGGTCACCTTGTCCTCTCGACACTGCATACGAATGACGCACCAGCCGCCGTGACAAGGCTTATAGACCTCGGGGTGCCGCCCTACCTGATCGCATCTTCAATACTTGGAATTGTTGCTCAACGCCTTGTCAGGAAGATCTGCCCCGAGTGCAAGGAAGAATATATCCCGGACCACGATCTCCTTTCCAGGATAAGCCTCAACAGCGGGGACCTGCCCTTTAAATTCTACCGCGGCGCAGGGTGCAAGAACTGCGGGAAGCTGGGATACAAGGGCAGGACCATTATCGAGGAGATCATGGTCATGGGGCACAAGGTAAGAGAACTTATTCAGTCGAACGCGTCCGTAGACCTGATCAGAGAGGCGTCTCAGGCCACCGGGATGACCACCCTCGGCGTCAGCGGACTGAAGAAGGTTGAGATGGGCATCACGACCCTGGAGGAGGTGCTCAAGGCAGTGCAGCAGAAAGAGGAGCTTACAACCATATGCCCCTCCTGCGGAAAGGGAGTCAGCCTGGACTTCAGGGATTGCCCGTTCTGTAAAAAACCGCTGGTTCCCTCATGCAATACATGCGGCAGGATAGCGCAGCCTGACTGGCTGGTCTGCCCATATTGCAGGAACGAGCTTAAACCAAAATAACGGCATTATATTATCTCTTGACTATTTGTCCCGCTGAAATTATTTTAAACCTGAAATTTATTAATAAGTTGCTGAAATATTTTTCAATTGAGGCAGTTTGATGAAGTGTAAAAACCACCCCAAAAAGGAAGCCGTGCAATTCTGTGCAAGCTGCGGAATACCCATATGCGAAGAGTGCATTGAAGAGCCTGCACCGGGCCAGTATTACTGCTTCCAGTGTGCCATGCTACAGACCGTCTCCGTGGTGGGCTCATCTATTGCCGATAAACGGACAAAGGCAGGGGAGAAAAAACTCACAAAAAAAAGGGACCCCTGGGGGCCTTTCCAGTATTTCCTGATAGTCAGCTCCGTGCTTATTGCCGTCATGTGGGGTGTCATTATATTCGGCGGGCAGAAGGCGCCCGGACAGAAGATCGATTTTGCGAACCAGGAGAGGGCGTTCCTGTTCATGGTTGACAGCAGCATAAAGAGGTATGCCCACTATGAAGGAAATAAATACCCTGAAAAATTGACAGACCTGGTCCCCAGATACCTGCGCTTGAGCGATGATGATATTATTCAGTTAAACCGGTTCAATTACATCAAAGATCCACAGACAGGCTATCAGTTATCACTCGCTAATCCAAAACAGGGAGAGATGAACATCATAATTTCCCCGAAGGGAATCAGGTATGAGGCAAGGATAGAGGGGGGGGTATGATGATAAGGCGGCAAAGCGGGTTTACCCTGGTGGAGATAATAGTAGTCATAGCCATACTCGGCATACTCGCCGCCACCTCGGTTCCTGTCTATCGCATATGGCAGATGAGGACCCGCGGGACCGAGGCAAAAATTATGGCAAGGCAGATTCTGGACGCCCAGATTGTTTACTATATGGAGCATAATAAATTTTATCCTGACGACAATGTTTCCTTTGTAATATTTAATGATGAGCCGTCAGACAGTGAAAATCTCCTGAAGGTAGCAGGCAATCTGAATGTCATGATACCGGCGGGTCACACTCTTGAGTACTCATTTATGCCCGACAACGAGCCTGGAAATGAAAGTTTTTCGCTGCATATAACAACCCCGGCCGGTTTTGAGATTTTCAAGGGCGCATCTCTTGCTATTTATACTATTAACAAAAAAGGTGAAATAACAGAGCTTTATGACTAGTGCTCCCTTTTATGAAGGATAACTGTATCAAATTCTAATTCATAATATGAATCTTGAATCTATAATAAAAAATTTCGTCACAAGCGGCCTTACCCTCACAGACCCTGATTTAATCCGCAGGGTCAGGGTCCTGAATATATCCCAGGTGATCTTTTTTGTTCTTACCCTGTTCCTCGGGCTGTTTTATTTTTCCATAGGCGCCTTTCTTCTTTTTTACACGGTTATCATCGCTGGTTTTCTGATGCTGGGAGGGGTTGTCCTGCTCAGGACAACAAAAAATATCGTCCTTGTCGGCAACTATGCGGTTTTTGTTCTCTGGGCCACAATATCCATAGTATCATGGAATACAGGGGCGATAACATACGAAGGGGTTATTAATCCATCCTGGCTCCTGAACGCCGGGCTTATGCTCCTGGCTATTTTCCTTAACGGCTATCTGTCAGGCACCATATGGGCAACAGTAATTTTCGTCCAGACGGGCATCCTGATGTACATGTTCCGTTCCGGCCACCAGTTCCCGAATCTCCTGCCCGTGGATATAATGACCACATATTACATGGGCGTATACATGGTGTGCATCCTTGTCATACTCCTTTTCGCCTTTCTGTTTGAAAAGGAGAAGAGCGAGGCACTGATAAGGGAACAGGAAAAATCACAGACACTGAGAGAATCCAAGAGGTATATGGATGATATCTTTGACAGGTATCCGCTGCCCACCTTTGTCCTTGATAAAAGCCATCGCGTAATCCAGTGGAACCGGGCCTGTCAGGATCTGTCCGGGATTTATCCGGAACAGATCCTGGGGAAGAGGGTATGGGAAGGCTTTTTCACAAAGGACCAGTCCAGCATAGCTGATATCGTAATTGACGATATCAATTCAATCGGCAAGATCTTTGGAGATTCCCTTGTCTCCGATATAGACTCCGGATGGTTTGAAATGGATACATTGCTGCCGAAACTGAAGGAGGGAAAGAGGGCCATTGTCACCGCGGCGCCCATAATGGACAACAACGGTATATTGAGGGGCGCTATTCAGACCATTCAGGAGGTCAGAAAGATACCGATCGAAGGCGGCATGCCTGAATACCTGGATGAGTCATTCCAGCAGCCTGTCTTCAGGATCGACTCCGGAGGGAAGATCGATATGTGGAACAAGG
>JBFYXR010000033.1:0-16020 GCA_041310455.1 Desulfobacteraceae bacterium
ACATAGAGATGCCGATAAAAAACGGCTTTGAAATGGTAAGAGAAATACGTGCTCTTGATCCGGAGATCAAAACGATCTATATGAGCGCCAGCCCTGACCGGTATCGAAGACTCCTGGAAAATGAAAAGAACCGATACAAAGCGGCATTTCTCAACAAGCCCCTGCATATGCCGGAGATGGCAGCCCTGTTCCAGGAATACCATAAGGCCCCATAGAAAGGCATAAAAAAGGAGGAGTCCCATGAAAAGAGTATTTTTTATTTTTATCATACTGCTGTCCATGCCGTTTATCGCTGTAAGCACTTCACTGGCGGCGGGTGATTGGACCGGCAACGCAGGCTTGATAATCGGATCAAAGACACTTAACGAGGATGACTGGGAACCTGTTGAATCTCAAAGTGAGGTCGGAGCGGAGGTTGATTTTGCAAAAAGATCATGGCCTTTTCACATTGCCTTTGCCGCCCTCCAGTCAAGCGATGAGGACACGGTCTATGTGAGATATGATGACGAGCGGCTGAGGACTAAAATAAAGGCCTCAACCACTGAACTGAGGGCCGGGATTAAAAAAATATGGGAGCCGACATCAGTCATGCGGCCCTATGTCGGCGGTGGCCTGGCGCTTATAAATGCGGAATTCGAATCATCCGTCAGGTATGAGTTTGAGGGCGTTTCAGCGAGCAGTGATGATCAGGGTCTCGGCCTGTGGATAAACGGAGGCATCTACTGGACATTATTTAAACAGCTTAACCTGGGATTCAGCGTTGGATACTCCAAGGCTACTTCAGATCTGTTTGATATAGATGCAGAATCAGGCGGTGTGCACGGGGCGTTTTATGTAGGATATCACTGGTAAGTCATAACCATTTATTATAAACGTTATTTCAATTCATCTGCAGAACAGCAGGACAAAGGAGGCTTTATGGAAAAATCGAAGGTGTTTAAATCAGTATATGTGAAACTCGGCATGGTGGCCCTGTTAGCGATATTTGCAGCATCCGGCTGTGCGACAAAGAAATATGTAGGCGAATACGTCGGAGAACAGGTAAAGCCCGTATCCGATCGGGTGACGCAAACTGAGGGCAAAATCGGGCAGGCCGAAGGCCAGATTGCCAAGCTGGGTGAAAGGGCAACCGCTGACGAGGCAAAGATAACCAAGATTGAGGGCGATCTGACAAAGGTCGATGCCAAGGCTCAGCAGGCCCTTGCAAACTTCAGCAACTTGAAATTCGAACGCCGCCTGGTAATTGATATGAAAGAGGGCGCCAACTTTGAGCTCAATTCAGCGACATTGCCGAACGAGGCTAAACAGGCAATAGACGCATTCCTGGGTAATGTCAAAGGTGATAGCAACGTATTTCTTGTAGCAGGCCATACCGATAACTCCGGTTCCGAAGATTCAAATTATGAATTAGGCAAGCGCAGGGCTGAAGCGGTCAGCAGATACCTTGTTACACAGAAGAAAATCGACCCGCTGCGTGTGGTGACGACATCCTATGGAGAAACAACTCCCATTACAGGAAACGACACCCGCGAAGGTCGCGCCAAGAACAGGCGTGTTGAAATCCTTGTCTACAGTGAAGGCATAACCAAATAGATGACACCCTGGAAGTAGATAGGCCGGGTTTATGCAAAAAGACAAAATAGCCGGGATTCGATTTTTAATCACGGGGGCCTGATGCGATGGATTATTCAAAGACAGAATGGAAGGCGGCCGGCATCGGCAGCAGACGTTCAGGAGCAGAAAGAAGGTATTTCTCCTATTCAAGTCATATCCCTGAAAGACGGGCCGGCCAAGACCGAAGAGGTCGCGAGGACAGGAGGTCCGGATCGGATAGAAGACTGGCAGAATCACAGCAGATCGGTTTCTCATACGGAAAGAGAGAAGATGCCCCTGCGGGTTCCTGCTGGAATTGAGATAAGATTTTCTAAAACAGCATAGAGCAAATAAAGGCAGAACAGGTTTATAAAATAATCTTTCTGCCTTTATTATTTAATACTACATAATATTTCCATTTTTATAATATATGGGATCTTAATGCGGATAACCGATTGTTATTTTAGGCATCCCGGGATCAGGCGGTCTCCTGGGCGACTTCAGTGACGATGTGGGGAGACTTGCAAAGGAGTGCGCGCAGCGGGTTCTTTGCAGCGTCCCAATTCTGACATCCTGCTTGACAACAGATTATTGACTTGTTAATTATCGGGCATCCTGTTATTAAAATAAGCATGAGTTAGATCTGCACTATAGATAATTGCAGGCCTGCTATTTCCAGAAATGAATCAGGTTAAGGGAGGGGATATATAAAGTGAAAAAGATTTCCGTGATTCTGTTTTTGTCAATTTTTACACCACTGCTTTTTTTACAGGTCTCGTGCGGCACCATCAAGGAACAACCTGTTGAGACTGGGAAGGCACCCGAGGCTGTTAAGGACCTGGAGGTCGTAAAGACGGCCGAAGGTCAAAAAGCGCCCGAAGAAGTGAAGACTGCAGCAGTGAAGACGCCCGAAGTTGAAAAGACGGCTGAAGCAGTTGAAGGTGCCGCTGCCGCGGCGTTCCTGGCCGACACACATAAAACGGCCGGCGTGGAATGCAGTGACTGTCATAAGGAAACGCCGCCTGCCGGCGAGGTGCCGACAGCGATGTGCATGACATGTCATGAAGACTATAGAGATGTCGCCGCCTCAGCCATTGACCCCCATAACGCCCATGTGGAATTCACGGACTGCGGAGATTGCCATCATGGACACAGGGAATCGGAGAATCAGTGCCTGAGCTGCCACAGTTTCAGCCTGAAGGCGCCCTGACCTCCTTGGAAGTACAAGCGGGCTGCCATTAGTTGGTATTCCGGCGACCCGACGTCGCACCATAACGGCGCCGGCATAAACCAAGGCTGGATGCCATGGCTTTAGCCATGGCGGGGCTGGCTATGCAACTGAAAAATCAGTTCTTCTTCGCCTCCCCTCATGTTAAGCGGAGGCGGGGTATTCTACTTTTTTCTTTTTGATACAATCTCACGGTTTTTCTGGGCATCTGCATACCCGGGATTTATTTCCAATGCCCTGTCAAGATCGGTAAGGGCCTTGTCAAACATGCCTTTGTTATAATATATCAAGGCCCTGTTGTTATAGGCCTCAGCCAGCCGGGGGTTCAGCTCTATGGCCTTGCTGTAATCGGATAAGGCCTTGTCATACTGTCCCTTCCTGTCATAGGAAATGCCCCTGTTAAGGTATCCATCTGCCAGCCCCGGATTCAGCTCTATGGCCTTGTTCAGATCACTGAGGGCATTGTCGTACTGACCCTTGATATTATATATGTTCCCACGGTTGTTGTATGCTGTTGCGTCCCCTTTGTCGATTTCAATCGCCCTGCCGTAATCAGAGAGAGCCTGCTCATATAGCCCTCTGTCGTGATAGGCTATCGCCCTGTTAAGATAACCATCAGCAGTTGCCGGGCTTATTTCTATGGCTCTGCTGAAATCGGAGATTGCCTTTTCATTCTGTCCTTTACCGGAATAGGCCAGACCCCGGTTGTTGTAACCCTCCATAAGGTCCGGATATAATTCTATTGCCCTGCTATATTCAGCAATGGCTTCATCATATTGAAGTTTTTCAGCATAACCGTTGCCGGCATTTACATGATCGCTGTACTCTGGCGGCATTGCAGGCTCTTCGGCCGAGGTGTCTTCTGAAACCGGGAGATTTTCATCCTCTGACAAGGCAACGCAGGCACATAATAAAAAAATGACCATTGTTATTATTCCAGTCCAGGTTTTTATCTTTTTCATAATATCCTCCTTTATGTGCATTGTTTTAACCTCATGATGAATTAATGAAAGAGGCTGAAAGCCCCGGTTTTCTTTGCTCTTGAGAGGAAGAAGATCGAGATAATAAGCAGCAGCAACACCGGGGACCATACGCCGATGACAGGGGCCACAACTCCCATTTCACAGAGATAGCGTGAACCCATTAAAGAGACATAATACAGGAGAAAGACAATAAGGCTCAATATGACGCCTGCTGTGCGCCCGCGGGCCCTCACATGGGAACCGAGGTAGGCCCCTATTATCCCCAGTATGAATATGGCCAGGGGAATTGAAAACATCTCATAGAGCTTTATCCCCATTTCATTTCTTTTTGAGGGGTCCATTCCTTTTTCCTTGAGGCGGCTGCGGAGTTCACGGAGAGACATCTCCTTGGACTTTTTCTCTCTTGAGGAACTGGAGGATGTTATATCGCCAAAAGTAATTGGATAGTCAAGGGTAGGGAATGTCATGACGCTTACCTTCCCTGACTCGAGTTCATAGGCGCCGGCCTTTTTCTCAGCTTTGGGTGGCTTTTCAACCTCCGGGTCTGTAACAGCCCCGTCTGCTTTTGCGGTAATGAAGCTGGCAAAGCTGGTGCCGTTATTCAAATGCAGATAATAGGTGTTTGGGTTTGTTCCGGCAATAATCATCCCGCTTTCAGCGACTATCGTAGTTGTAACCTTTTTATTGCTCTTATCCACTATAAAGATATCTTTCATCCCCTCTCTTGTAGAAGAGCTGTTGACATAGAACACGAAATTGTCAATCTCATTGTAAAAAATCCTTTCCGGTGGGGTTAGGCTTGTCCTGGATTTTGTCAGCATCTGCCTGTTGTCCTGATAGTATCTGTTACCCCAGGGCACGCCGTATATGGCCATAAGGCCGGCGGCTGTATAAACGACAAATGAAAAGAAGATAACCGGCGGGAGCATCTGGTAGAGGCTCACCCCGGAGGCATTGAGTGCAATAATCTCATTGTCGCCGGCAAGGCGGATAAAGGCCAGCATGGCGCTCATAAGGCAGGCTGCGGGCAATGAAAAAAGGACTATCTGGGGAAGCATAGAAAGTATTATCTTTGCCAGCCCGCTCGCTGAAATGCCCTGATTAAGCATCAGGTCAACGATGTCCATCATTCTTGCCGCCATGATGATAAAGATAAACACCATCAGGCTGACAAAAAAGACCGGCCATATCTCATGTGAAATGTATTTAAACAGGGTTAATCTCAATGGAAAACGCCTTTCGATAAAAAATTTAGGCCGCTGATTCGGAATACTCCCTGAACCTGTTCAGTTTATAATATATTCCGCCCTTAGTCATCAATTCTTCATGGGCGCCCTGCTCGTATATTTTACCCCTGTGCATTACTATTATCCTGTCCGCCTTGCGTATTGTCGAAAGTCTGTGGGCTATAACCAGGGTGGTTCTTGTCCTGGTCATCCCGAGGATAGCATCCTGGATATACCGCTCAGTCTCCGGATCAACGCTTGATGTCGCCTCATCAAGGATGAGTATGCCGGGTCTGGATGCAAGCGCCCGTGCAAAGGACAGCAGCTGGCGTTCGCCGCCTGAAAGGGTTGATCCTCCTTCGCTCAATGAATGGTTTAAACCATCCGGGAATTTTTCTATGAACCTGGATGCATTGGCGTCTCTGACGGCATCAATGATATCCTGCTCAGCAAGGTAATCTCTCCCGAGAGAGATGTTTTCCCTGATTGTTCCCGAGAAAATAAATACATCCTGCATCACCAGCCCTATGCCGGATCTTATTGTCTCCCTGGGGATAGCTCTTATATCAATGCCGTCAAGCAGGATTGAACCCCTGTCAGGACTGTAAAACCTCTCAATAAGGCCTGCTATTGTGGTCTTGCCGGCGCCGGTGGCGCCGACTATCGCCACCATCTCTCCCGGCTTTATTTCAAAGGATATATCCCTGAGAACCGGTACACCCTTAACGTAGGAGAAGGAAACGTCCCTGAATTCTATGCGACCCTTTAAGGCAGATGGGGGAGCCGGGGTTTCAGAATCATGTTCCTCCCTGCCGCTATCCATGGACTCGAAGATCCGCTCAGTGGATGCCATGGCAAGCTGCATGATATTATATTTTTCAGATATATCCCTGATGGGCTTGAAAAACATCTGGATATAGCTGATAAACGCAACAAGCGAGCCCAGGCTGAGCTGATCTCCAATAACCTTGCCTCCTCCATGCCATATAATGAGGGCAATTGTAAAGGAAGAAAATAACTCCATTACAGGCACAAATACGGCAAAGAGCTTTATCTGCCTCATGCCGGCCAAAAAATTCTCATGGTTAAGATCACTGAAACTCCGCATCTGGTGGTCTTCCCCTGCAAACAGCTGAATAATGCGCATGCCGGAGAAGCGTTCCTGCTGGAAGACGTTGAGCTTTGCCACCTTTTCCCGGATCTCCCGGAAGGCCTCTCTCATCAGGGAGCTGAAGAGGAAGGTAAAGACAAATATAAAAGGCAGTATAATAAAGCTTGCCAGGGCAAGTCTCCAGTTGATGTACAGAAGTATAATGAGCACCCCCGCAAGTATAAATATATCCTTGAACACGGTGACAAGCACCGATTTGAACATCTCGTTTAGGTTTTCGATGTCATTGGTCACCCTTGTGACCAGCCTGCCGACAGGGTTCTCTTCAAAAAAACTTACAGCCCTTGACTGTATCCTCCTGAAAAGGTCATTACGGATGTCCTGCATGATATTCTGTCCGATATATTCAAGGAGATATTCCTCCCAGTAACCGCCCCAGAATGAAAGGATGACAAGAACCAGCAATACTATCCCTATCAGGGCAAGGCCCCTGAAATCACCCTCCCTTATGGCCTTGATGTCCGTGGAATCAAGCCGGTTGATCTCTTCAACAGGTACGGCCATATATCCATCCCCTGCTTCAGCCGGGTTTAGCCTTGTATGGAACCCGGCATCAGTGCCATCGTCATCCATGAAGACCTTATAGAGATGCCTGTCCATGATAACACCCTTCTCCCTGTACCCGCGGAGATCGGCCGGGTCTATCTTTTTGATATTGCTGTTTGATATAAGCTCGGTGTGTGACCCGCTGCCGGATTTTTCGATCAGGTAACCGTATTTCTGCAGAAACAGCTCCCGGTCTTCTTGTTCAAGCCCCGAGAGGTTTAACCTGTACCATGAGGAAAGGATAAATTCGTCGATGGCAACCTTTGAAAGGTAGGGGAGGGAAAGATCAAGGAGGGTAAGTGAGAGGGCAAGCATGAGACAGCCCAGGACGGTCCCTGAATAGGGGGCGGCATAACGCGCCAGCCGCTTTAAAAGCCGGAGGTTGTATGGCCGCCCCAGCCGGCCTTCTTCCATGTATCCAAAGTCCTGATGCATAATCAGTCACCCCTATCCAGTTCCTGAGCCAGGGCCTGCTGCTTGTACAGGCTTATGAACTTTGGGTTGTTCATTATGGCGTTATAGTCGCCTGCCTCAACCATCTCCCCACGGTCAAAGACCGCTATGACATCAGCCCTGCTTATGGTTGTGAGCCTGTGGGAGACAATAAGGTTTGTCCTCTCCTTTCTTCTGGAGAGGATGCCGTTAAGTATATCTTCTTCCGTCCTGGTATCGACCATGGAGAGGGAGTCATCCATTACCAGGACCGGAGGGTCCGATATTATCGCCCTGGCAATGGTAAGCCTCTGTCTCTGGCCTCCTGAAAGCGTTATGCCCCTTTCGCCAAGAACAGTGTCAATGCCTTTTTCCAGGCCCATTACCTCTTCATATAACCTGGCTGTCTTTAATGCCTCAAAAAGGATTTCTTCAGGGATGCCGTCCCTCCCAAGCAGCAGATTGTTTCTTATGGTGTCGGAAAAGATCATTGCATCCTGGGTTACAAATCCTATGTCTCTTCTCAGATCCTTTAAAGGGATATCCCTGATATCTTGTCCGTCCATCATAAGCATCCCGGGAAGGACATCAAGGACCCTCGGGAGGGTGAGAAGAAAGGTGGTTTTTCCTGAGGCAACCTTCCCGACAAGGGAGACAGTTTGACCTTTATGTATCCTGAGAGAAATGTTTTTCAGGGCGTATTCCTCTTTTTCAGGATACCTGAATGTAAGGCCCCTGAACTCAATCTCACCCTTGAGATGCACAGTCTCCGACGAACCTGCAGGCCCTGTAATCCCGGGCTTCTCCTCAAGCATTCGGTTTATCCGTCTCATGGAGGCTGCCCCCCTCTGAAATAGATTTGTAACCCACCCCATGGCCATCATGGGCCAGGTGAGGAGGTTCAGGTAGCTGATGAACGCCACAAAATCGCCTGTGGTGATCCGGCCCAGGATGGCCTGCCTGCCGCCCAGCCATATGACCAGGGCTATGCCGAGATTGTTGAACAAAAGCATCATGGGGAAAAAGAGGGCCAGGGTCTTTGCCACCTTGATGTTTTCCGAGACATACTCCCTTCCCTGTTCGTCAACTCTTTTGCTCTCCCATAGCTCCCTTGAAAAGGCCTTTATAACCCTGATGCCTGCAAAGGACTCCCTTACCCTTTCTGTAAGGTCGGAAAAGGTCTTTTGAACGGAATCAAATCCCGATGACATTCGCCTGGTGAATCTTTTTACAAAGAAGATTATAAACGGTGCCGGGAGCAGGGATATGAACGCAAGGAAGGGGCTGATATAGATCATAAGGCATATTGCGGAGACCCCCATTATAAAGCCGTCAACGAAGCTGACCAGCCCCATGCCGGTTGCCATTCGGACCGCCATGATATCGTTTATGGATCTTGCCATAATATCGCCGGTCTTTGTCCTCTGATAAAAGGAAAGGTCGAGAGCCTGAAGATGCCGGAAGAGCCTGTTTCTGAGCCTTTCCTCTATCCTCCTGGAGGCGCCTATTACGAATAACCTCCAGAAATACCGCAGCACCCCTATGCTCAGGGCTATGGCGATTATGGCCAGGGCATAATATAGAAGGGATGTGGTTGTTATCGTGTTGCCGGTAAGGGCATCCACAACCCTTTTAATTACAATGGGGATTGCCAGTTGCAGGAAATCGACTAGAATCAGGCAGAAAAGGCCGAGGGACAGTGGCCACCGGTAATGCCTAAAGTCCTCCTTTAGGGGGAGAAAGTCCCTGAGTGTGCTGGTAAATGGAATTTCAGGCGTCTTCATGGGAAAGAAAAAATATTACTGATGAGACATATTTACTGAAGGGAGGCTTTTAAAAAAAAGGCTTTCAGCACCTGCCTTCAGTCTGAGAATGTTATCATAACAGGAAAAGGTCTATTTGAAGCGATAGGTTACCAGGCCGTGGGAGGTATCATAGGGGGATACGCTTACCTTGACCCTGTCGCCCTGAATAACTTTGATCCTGTTTTTTTTCATGCGGCCGGAAAGGACGCCTGTTACAACAACATTGTTGTCGCATTGAATCTCCATGGTCCCCCTGCCCATTATCCTGGTAACCAGGCCTTCCAGTTCAATCAAATCTCCTCTGCTCAAGTTGCTCCTTTCCTGATAACAGGTTATAATAATTTTTGCAGCAGTAACCTAATAAAAGTCTAATCCATATCGCCGGCTAGAGACATTTGAGGCATTCTATTATGACAAGTATTTATTAGTCAATAAATATCAGTCAGTTCGGATCAGGATATCAGCGATTATCCCGGCGTGTCTCTCAGCGGCCCTGCGGTTTTTAAGGACTGATTCCCTGGCCCGCGATCCGTAACCTTCCAGTAGCGTTTTATCTCTTAAAAGCATGATCGCCTTTTCAGCCAGCATGTCGGCGTTTGCAACCTCTATCCCGGCATTGTTTTCTTCCAGAAGCGCTTTGGCATCAAGAAAATCCTCCATGGAGGGCCCGTACAAAACAGGTTTGGCCCAGATCGCGGCCTCAAGGGGATTCTGTCCGCCCAGGGGGACCAGGCTGGCCCCGCTGAAGATAACAGTCCCAATGCTGTAAAGCCTGAAAAGCTCTCCAAAACTGTCAACAATTACAATCTGCCTGTCCCGCTTCTGGGAAGGATCCTTGAAGTCGCTTCTAAACTGATATTCAAGCCGGTTTTTTTCAAGGAGGGCTGCAATGTCTCTGGACCTCTCAATATGCCTCGGTGCAATAAACAGGACTGCATCAGGGAATTCCCTGATAATTTTCCTGTAGGCATCGATGACTATTGCCTCCTCGCCGGTGCGGGTGCTCCCGGCAATCAGAACCGGCACTGTCGCCTGCAGGTTGAATAGTGTTCGCATGTCCGCTTCCACAGAGGGCTCCGCCAGCCCCTTTAAAAGATCAAACTTTGCGTTGCCGTTTACGGATACCTTTGCAGGATCAGCGCCCATGGCTGTTATTCGTTGTTTATCCTCCTCCGAGATCATGCTGAATGCGTCAAACTTTGAGAGGATATATTTGAAAAGGGGCCTTAATCTCAGGTAGCGGCCGAAGGACCTTGGAGATATCCTCCCGTTTATGACCGCCATCTTAACCCCTTTTCTCCTCGCCTCTGACACCCATGCAGGCCAAAGCTCGGTTTCAAGGAATACCAGGATGTCGGGGCGGACCCTTTTCAGGGCCATCCTTACAAAAAAGATTATATCGAATGGGGCATAAATCACCCTGGCATCCTTACCAAAGATCTCCGAGGCGAGGTTTCTGCCATGCTCTGTCATAGTGGAAATTGTTATAGAACTGTCAGGAATCAATCTTTTTAAATCACCTGCAATCGCCTCAGCTACCCTGACTTCACCTAATGATACTGCATGTATCCAGACATGAGGCGATCCCGCGGGCAAATCCGTGCCCTGCGGTGATATCCACCCCAGCCGCTCATTAAGCCCTTTCAGTGATCTGCCGCTCACAACGGCATATAATAATAAGAAAGGGGAAATGACGATAAAGGCAACAGTCGTGATTACAACATATATGATATAAAAAAGATTCATGACATTATCAATGTAGTCCTGGTTTAATTTATGTCTGAAAATAGGCAAAACTTGACCCTGTGTCAAGCATTATACCCGGGGAAGGCCTGTAAGTGTATCATGCTTTTGGCTCCCTGCGCCAGGGATTGAGTTTTATGAAGGTGACTTGATAGCTATTGCTTTAGCTTGTGCGTTCTGGCAAAATGCATTAAAAGGGAATTAGACAATGATACCGACTGTTGATCAGTGTTTTGAACTGATGGAAAGATACGGAATGCTGGAGAATATCAAGGCCCACTCTATCATGGTTGAAAAGGTGGCGAACATTATAGCCAGGGAGATCATGAAGTCAGGAACGGACATCTCCATGGCAGTGATCACCGCAGGGGCCTTGATGCACGACATAGGGAAGACCCCATGTCTTAATACCCGTGCCGACCATGCAGCCAAGGGCAGTGAGATCTGCATTTTAAACCATATCGAGGAGATTGCTGAGATCGTAAAAGAACATGTCATAATAGAAGGTTTTAATCCTGACGGGGAAGTGAATGAAAAGGAGATTATATATTATGCCGACAAGAGGATTAAGCATGACAAGCTTGTAAGTCTTGAAGAGCGCCTGGATTATCTGCTGATACGCTATGCAAAGGGAAATAAACGGATTGAGGGACTCATTGAAGAAAATTTTATTCAATGCAGGAAGGTTGAGAAAAAGATCTTCAGCCTGCTGAGTTTCAGGCCGGAGGACCTGGCCGATATGATTTAATTATTGAAAGCCATCAGGGCTACGAAGCAGGTGCCCTGACTAAAAGCTGAAAAATTATCTTAAATAATGTTCATTCAAAAACAATGCCATTTCAAGGAGAACCCATGATTACAGAGAAACCAAAAAACACATGGTCGGTAGACAGGCGTTCCTTTCTCAAGACAGCCGGAGCAGGGATCGCGGGGGCGGCCCTGGCAAACTTTTTACCCTTCACTTCCTTTACATTCGATGAGGCAGCAGCAGCGGCAAAAAAGGAAGGTGAAACCGTGATTCCCACTTTTTGCGGCATGTGCGGGCCTTCAGAGAATTGCGGTGTCTATGCCTTTGTCAAGGACGGACGGTTTACAAAGGTGGCGGGCATGAAGGAATCGCCCGTCAACAGGGGCGGCCTTTGCCCAAAGGGCCAGGCTGCACCTCAGTGGGTATATTCTCCTGACAGGTTGAAATACCCTTTAAAAAGAACAGGGAAAAAAGGGGAGGGAAAATTTGAAAAGATTGGCTGGGATGATGCCATAAAAATAATAGCCGATACTTTAAAGTCCCAGAAGGAAAAATACGGCCCTGAATCGCTTGCAATGCTCTCCCCTGCCCGAAGGACATACAGCGACTATATGCAGCGTTTTCTTATAGCTCACGGCAGTCCCAACTACGGGCACAGCGGCATATGCGCCATGCAGAGGGGCTTTGGGTTCTCCTATACCCTGGGAGGGATGCCCTCATGTGATTATGAAAACAGCGAAGTGATAATAATCTGGGCCAAACAGCCTTACTTTTCAGGACCGGCAATGGACGGCCCGAAGTCCTACCTGAAGGCCAAGGCAAGGGGGGCAAAGATCATATCCATCAAGCCCTCTGTCGAACCTGATGTGAGTGTAGCCGATATATGGGTCCCGGTCAGACCGGGAACAGACACCGCCCTGGCGCTTTCCATGCTGAATGTAGTCATTAATGAAGGGCTGTATGACAGGGAGTTTGTTGAGAAATACTGCTACGGGTTTGATAAGCTGAAGGAGCATGTTCAGAAATATCCGCCTGAGTGGGGGGAGAAGATATCAGGGGTCCCTGCAAAGCAGATAACAGAGGTCTCAAGGATATATGCGAAGGCAAAGGCGGCCGCTATTGATCTTGGAAACGGCGTTGAGCATACCCCTTCATCCAACGACGCGATCCGTTCCGTGGCAATCCTGATGGCCATCACCGGAAACCTGAACAGGACCGGCGGGAACATGCTGGGCGGCGGGATGGGCGGCGGAGGCGGCATGGCACGAACAAGGAGCATAAGTCTGGCAAGCCGATATACCCAGGAGATGGTGGATAAGCTTGTAGGCCCTGAGTTCCCGAAGGAGTTCCAGCCCTTTATGGAGGGGACATCATCCGCCTATTACAGGATACTGGACAGCGTCCTGACAGAAAAACCCTATCCGATAAGAACCATCATTGCACCGGGCACTCAGCCCACTGTAAGCACAAGGGGGACAAAGAGGGTAATAGAGGCGCTGAAGAAGGTTGATTTTTTCGTGGTGGTGGATGTAACCCGCACAGCAGACATGAATTACGCTGATATTGTCATCCCCGTGGCCACGCCCTATGAGATTGACCACCCCTTCGGGACAAGGGGAAATACAATCGTGCCCAGGAACAGGGTCATTGAACCCCTGGGGAAATATAAATCAATATTTGAATTCTTCCTTGATCTTGGTGCGGCCATGGGATACGGCGCTGATTTCTGGAACGGGAGCATTGCGGAATGCATGAACTACCAGCTGGAGCCCCTTGGCATCACTTTTGATGAGCTAAAGAAACACCCGGAAGGTATTGCACTGCAGACACAGGGAGGGAATCCCGGGGCGGGGACTCCAGCGGCCAATAGAAATTTTGACACTATTTTCCAGGCTAAAAGCACGAGGCTGTCAGGGGCGCCCTATCTCCCCCATGGAAAGGTAGAGATATACAATACATCCTTTGAGGCAGCGGGATACAACCCCCTTCCTGAATGGAGGGAACCGCCTGAAAGCATAACAGGGACGCCGGAGCTGACAGAGAAATACCCCCTTATTCTTTCTGATTACCATACCTCCAAATGCTACACTGCATCATGGCAGAGGAACGTGCCCTATTTAAGAGAGGTTCAGCCATATCCGACTCTCCATATACATCCGGATACGGCATCAGGGCGCGGCATAAAAAATGATGACTGGATAATTGTGGAATCTCCCCATGGCTGGATGAAGGTAAAGGCGGAGATCTTTCCGGGGATAAGACCGGATACGGTCATGATGCTCCATGGCTGGTGGCAGGGCTGCAGGGAGCTTGGCCTTGAGGATTATCCGCTTGCAGACGGGGGCGCCAACGTGAATAATATGTACAGCGTTGACCCTGAGAAGGCATTTGATCCTTTGGTTACCGCCATGACAAGCCAGACCCTTGTACAGGTGAGAAAGGCATGATTTCAGCCTGCGTCAGGATATTATGAAACATCAAGAAATGATTTTATGGAATAACGAAAAGATTTTTTAAAGGAGACCCGAACATGTCCGAAGAATATTATATTTCCTATGCAAAAGAGAATTGTATGCAGTGTCATGCCTGTGAGGTCGCCTGTAAGAGCTGGAGAGGCATCGAACTTGGCGTGAAATGGAGGCGCGTTGAAAATATCTGGCAGGGGGCATATCCTGATGTTAAAAACCTGTCGGCGTCCGTCGCGTGCATGCATTGTGTTGACCCTGCCTGTGTTCAGGCGTGTCCTCAGGGCGCTATCTCAAAAAGGGCTGAAGATGGGGTCGTTGTTGTGGACCCTGAAAAGTGCATCGGGTGTCAGACATGCCTGGAGGAGTGCCCCTTTAAAGCGCCCGCCTTCGGGGCCGATGGAAAGATGCAGAAATGTGATATGTGCCTTAATGAGATAGATTACAAGACTGAAACCCCACCCTGTGTAGCTACATGCCCTACCAAGGCCCTGAGCTTCGTAAAAATCAATACGCAGGAGAAAGCAGCTATGGCCGCAGCCATGAAGCAGTTGATCAAGGCGGATTAAACCCAAAATCTCCCGGATGGGCCATGAAAAAGTTCTTTTTTGTTTTTTTCCTGCTGTTCGACATGATATTTATCATGCAGCCTCATACGATGGCCGCTACTGCGACCATTGAGGTAATCCACTCCTCAGATGGATATCATGCAGGCGAGACCTATCCGGTTATATTTCGAATCAGCATCATTGATGGGTGGTACATCCATTCAAATGAAGATGGGGCAGGGGAGATCATACCTTCTGCCCTGACATTTAATGACACTCCGTATGTGAAGGTTAAGGATGCCCGGTTCCCTCGTCCTTTGAAACAGAAGTTTGATTATCTGACAGAGCCGATCGATACATTTTCCAATGAAATACTGGTCGGGGCCGATATCGTTGTAGAGAAAGGCACTCCGCCCGGAGAGCAGAACATAAAGGGAGAATTTTCCTATCAGGCCTGTTCAAGCAACTCATGCAGGCCGCCTGAGAATCTCCCTGTGGATTGGGTCCTGACAATTGTCTCCGGGAACACACCAACACAGGAATTAAATCAAGGCCTGTTCCTTTCAATGAATAACGATAAGGATGCCGTAGAGAAAGGGGCAAATGCGTTTGATTCCAATAAGGGTCTCCTGTGGACACTGTTGCTGATCTTTCTGGGCGGGCTGGCCCTGAACCTGAGCCCGTGCATCTATCCCATGATTCCCATAACGGTCTCCTATTTCGGAGGGAAGAGCGGGAGGATGAAAGGGGATACCCTGGTCCATGGGATTATGTACCTGATCGGGCTCTCTGTCACAAATTCTGTACTGGGCGTTGTCTCGGCACTGTCCGGAAACATGCTGGGCTCCATGCTCCAGCATCCTGCCGCCCTCGTCGCGATAGCCCTGATCATGACCCTCCTGGGCCTGAGCTTCTTCGACCTCTGGGAACTGCGGGTTCCCTCTGCCTTAAATAAAATCGCCTCAAGGAATTTCAGCGGGTACTTCGGGACATTTTTCATGGGTCTGACCCTTGGGATTATTGCTGCTCCCTGCATAGGTCCTTTTATCCTCGGGCTGTTTGCCTATGTAGGACAGAAAGGAGATCCCTTGTTTGGATTCCTATGCTTTTTCATTCTGAGTATGGGCATGGGACTGCCGGTATGTATCCTGGCGCTGTTTTCAGGGGCAATGAAGAGACTCCCTTTATCAGGGGACTGGATGCTTTGGATAAGGAAGTTGATGGGCTGGGTGTTAATCGGGATGGCTGTCTATATAATAAGCCCTCTCATATCAGGACGCTTTTCAAAACCGGCGATCTTCCTTGTGACGGCCGTGGCGTCGGGCATTCATCTGGGGTGGCTGGAAAAGGCAGGTCAATCAAAAGCCCGATTTATCTTTATCAAAAGGATCTCCGGGGTCCTGATTATCCTTGCAGGCATCGGTTATTTGCTTCTTTTCACATTTTCAGGCAGAGAGGGCATCCGATGGGCAGCCTATGATGAAGCCCTTTTGGCAAGGGCGGCACAGAAGGGCCAACCCGTCATCATTGAT
>JBFYXR010000036.1:0-4361 GCA_041310455.1 Desulfobacteraceae bacterium
GGAGGCACTGGCGACATTGAATAACTGCTTCCGTGCCGATACGCCGGAGAAACTGGCCGATATCCTGGGCATTGATAGGGCAGGCCTCCTGGAGACCATCGCAGAGTATAACCAATACTGCAAGGCGGGCTTCGACTGGGGCTTCTACAAGCCGGAGTCGACCCTTATCCCCTTCACCGAGGGCCCCTACTACGCAGTCAGCGGCTTTATGGCCACCGACGGCGCTTTCGGCGGCGTGAAGGTCAACCCTGATATGCAGGCCTATGCCAGGGACGGCGGCCTTGTCGAAGGCCTGTATGTCACGGGCGACTTTGCTTCCGGCCGGCACATCAACCTGGGAGGCGTGAAGCGCCAGTTCATCAATGACATGAACTGGAGCCTGTCCGGTAGCTACATCGCCGGTGACCGGGTGGTGAAGTACCTGAAAAAAGCATAGGGTCAGGCCTCCCAATCCATTATATTCAAATGAATCATAATCAGATGGCATTGTTTAAATGAAAGAATGATTTGATTTAAGTGGCTGCATGATCCCAGGCAAAATTAGCCCTGTTTTTAAAAAAGGAGGCGATAATAAAGATGGAAAAAAGGACCTTTTGTAAAGCGGCATTCGCATCACTCTTGGTTTTGATGCAAAGGGGCGTTGTCCATGCCGAAAGCGCCAAACCGAAAAAACAGCAGGACGGCATGGAGAAGAAGATCCAAGAACTCACCCTGAAGATGGAGCGAATGGAGGCGCTTAATGCCATACAGAACCTGATAGCAAAAATGGACTACATGTATGAAGGCGGGATGTATGAGGCGAGAATGGCTTACATAGCAAAAAAGACCCCTGGAGTTACAATTGAGATAGGTGCACGCGGTGTTTTTGAAGGCTATGAGAGTGCCAGGAGGACCCTTGTCGATACGGAGAAGTATTATGAACGATCCCATGCCGATGGAATGAAGAAGGCGTTTCCAGACATCAGGTTTCCAAGCGACTTTGCAGGCAAATTTGAATCCAACCTGTTGGGGAGCCCTGTAATAGAAATAGCCGGCGATGGCAAGACTGCAAAGGGCGTGTGGATTTCGCTCATGACCGTAGGCAAGACCCATGACAATCAGGACAAACCGCAGGCCATGTGGATCTGGTGGAAGATCGGAGCGGATTTTGTTAAGGAAGACGGGGAGTGGAAGATATGGCATTATATAAAAAATCCTGTCTACGCTACAACCTATGACAAGAGCTGGATGGACAATGCCATTTCCAGGGCGACAGGCGGGGGCTTCGGTCCTGTGGGATCTGCCCCGGCAGGCGGGTCAGCACCAGGCCAGGGCGCGGCAGCTGCGGCCGTTGCAATCGCAGGCGCTGGAATTGCGCAGGGTGCAGGCCTTTCCCCCGGCGGCGCATCTCCCTCATCACGCGGAACTGTCCTTGACGCCAACGGCAGGATTACTCCTTCGCACGGGACAACTGCGGACAGACCTACTTCGAAACTTTATAACTCTTACAGCATAACAGGTGAGGCACAGCTGGTTCCAATCCCGCCGGAACCCTACGAAACATTCAATGATAAAGACGCATATGTTTATCCATCATTGCCTCAGATATAAACGGCATTTTCCATCAACGAGAAACTTATGTGCAAAACTATTTAACACAATATATTATCTGATAGTGGTTAATATCCTCAACTCAATTTAAGAGTAGCGGATTGAGCCTCCACACCGCTAACGTGAGGGCGGATGCATAGGTCACCCATGCAAGGTAGGGAAGCAGCAGTGCACCGGCCAGCGGCCGGATTCGCCGGAAGGCAAGAATAGTCCACAGAATAAGGACCCAGAGGACAAGTATCTCAGCAAAGGCCAGTGCCCCCTGTTTCCATACAAAAAATATCCATGTCCATACTGCATTCACTGTCAGCTGGACAACAAACAGGGACAGGGCGGCACGGTTAGGACCAAAGCCCCCAACCCGCCAGACCAGCCAGGCGGAAACGGCCATGAGGATGTACAGGATAGTCCACGCAGGGCCGAACAGCCATGCCGGCGGCGCCCAAACAGGACGGGCAAGCTGTCCGTAAAAGACACCTGACTCAATCGAGGCCGTAGACCCGATTGCTGCAGCAGCAAAGGTGAGCGCCAGCCACAGGGCCAGACCAAGGGCTTGTTTTGATTTAGACATTCCGGTCATAATAACTCCCTCATAAGGTGAGACGATGGCAATAGTGCATTTTAATGCTCTCATTATACCTACAGCCTGGAACAAAGATCAAATATTTTTCTCCTATTCTTAACCGGTTCAAAATTCTCTGACAAATGATTTCGCTTGATTTTGATATAATCTCTTTGTAGGATTTAATCGATTTTTTCTTGAAACTGACAACCTTATAAACGGATGTTGCTTCATGGAAAATCTCTACCAGCAGCAAATTATATACCCTTTCTCCGGCAGACTTCTCTCGCATCATGCCAGGCATCTGAACATCCAGAAAACACCTTCTGAGAAAAACAATTGGGCCTTTGTCTTATTAAATGTCTTAACTCATTTAAACTCTTAGCGAACAGATTTTTAAACATGGTGGTGTTTCATAAAACAGTGTTTCTTAACCATTCAAAAGGAGGGCGCAAAGATGACAAAATTTGACAGAAGGACATTTCTAAAACTTATGGGACAGGGCACAGCGGCAGTCGGCATTGGTATGGGCCTTACGGGAAGGTCCTGGGCCGCCCAGGCAGGCCCCATGGAGGCAGCAAAGGCCGCAGATCCCAAGGACCCGAACTGGAGCGACTGGGAGTTTTATTCGCCCAATGTCTACGATGCAGAAGACGCAAAACTCCTCAAAGAGTTCCAGGCAGAGCTTGCGCTGATCAACAACAGGGGAGATATCAATATCAGCGATCTTCTCAGCAGCAAACTCGAAGGGAAACCGGGCATAGGAAAGGGAACCAAAATTACCTCCGAAAACATCAAGACATATGCAAGAAGGTACGGGGCCAACAACCCCCTCTGGACCGACAGCAATTATGCAAAAAAGACAAAGTGGGGTGCAATAGCAATGCCCTTTGCCGCGGCTGAGCCCGGCTACATGCCGGCTATGTTCAAGGCAAGGGGATTCGCCGACTACATGGTGGTGAGCGCACACAATGACATTATAAACTATTACAAACCGGTTTATGAGGGAGATACCATTTATAAAGTCCTGGATCAACAATATTGCATAGACATCACCCCCAGCCAGGGCAGTTATTACCGCACCTTCGCCATGAGCGGCTGGGCCAGGCATTTCAATCAGAAGGGGGAGATGGTGGCCGAGGGGGCCAACATCCTTAAAGAGAGCTTCCGCCGCCATAAAGACCCTGCCAAGAGAAATCCGTCTAAGGCCCATGCATGGGAGAGTCCTGACTGGTGGATCCGGAGTCCTCATATATATACTGACAAGGACTGGGAAGAGATAATCGAGATATGGAAAAATGAGAAGATCCGGGGTGCCGAGCCCCTGTACTGGGACGACGTAAAGATAGGCGATGAGCCGCCTGCAAGGGCAGTCGGACCTATCCTTAATGAAGAACAGATCGACATGATGTTTGATATCCCGGACTGGTCTCTCAACGCGAAGCAGAACATACTGGACCCGAAGACCTTCGCAAAAATGAAAAAGAATAAACAGGGCATCTGGGTACTTTCGGAATACCTGGAAAAAAAGCCGGCCCAGCAGAGGCAGTTCTCGGGTGCAGGTCAGGATGCCCCGGTAACACAGACCCCTGAACTGGCAAACAGGGACGGCCGGGGGGTTATCCAAAATGCCGTTGCGGCAAAATGGGCGGCGGGCATGATTATGAACTGGATGGGAGATGCAGGCTGGATGCAGCGGATCGGCTGGGATATCATGGAGGTCCCGCCAGGCACCAGTAAGGCCATTGATTTTGAGAAGGACCCAACCGTGATTCCGCCTATACCGATGAAGCTGAGGCCTGCCCTTTTTGATAAATACCCCTATATGGACAAGGTCCCCTACATGAGGGGCTGCCGTGCCGCCTGGCATGCCATGGAGGGCGATGTTGTAATCTGCAGGGCCTATGTCACAGATAAATACAAAAAGGAAAACGAATATTTTGTTGATCTCACCTTCTGGTGTGAAACCATAGACAGGTATCTTGTTGAGGAAGGTTTTGTCACGGTAAAACTGCTGAAGAAGGTTTAAGAAATTGAAAAAAAGCGAGGTGTAACCCCTCCCGCCCTCCCCTTATGATAAGGGGAGGGGAATTTATTATCTCCCCTCTTTGGATATGAAGGCCAAAATATATACCTATCTTAAAACAAAGTGTACAACAAAAACATCGTTTACGAATGCCCCCTTTTAAGGCAAGAGGGGGCGCTGGGG
>JBFYXR010000037.1:0-2842 GCA_041310455.1 Desulfobacteraceae bacterium
ATTTGCCGGCATCTCCCGGCAAATGAAAAATAACTCATCTCCGTGATCTCTGTGTCTCCGTGGTGAAATATCAGCTGTCCATGCCAGATTTTTCCATCATCCTGGTCTCAAACACTCTTCAGATACTTGGCAACATTTGTGCCTGCCAGGAAGCCGCTGGAGAAGGCCCAGGCCAGGTCGTTAAGCACCATGCGCTTCACGCCGCCCACCACTACAGGACGGCCTGTGGCAAAGTCGCCTGCAACATAGAAGCCTTCAACAAGACTCCTGCGGTCGGCCTTGTATGCCTGCATCTCCGGATTCACACGCACCCCGCCGAAGGCGCCGTCACTGCCGACACCCTCTTTGGAGGCATAATAAGGCGGCTTGTTAATGGCCACGAGATGCTCCTTTTTCTTGTAGCACCCAAGGTCAGCGCCGGTTGCGCAGTATTCGTTATAGGCCTTCACAGTCGAAAGGAAGTTCTTTTTATTGACGCCCATCTTGTCGGCCAGTTCTTCCATGGTGTCGGCCGCTAACACGGTTTTGCCGCCCCCTGCCAGGTTTTGCTTAATATCCTTTTCGATCTCTTCCATGGTTTCAGGAAGACTCACCGGCGGACCCTGGAGCGTCGTTGTCCTGATGTCCGCGCACTTGCCGGCCTTAACGCATTTCTGATACTCCAGTGTTGCTGCAAGTGTGTTGTGATCAAAGATATCCCATGAGACGCCCTGTGTCTGCTCGCACTGAATAAAGCCGCCATCGAACAAACCCATATGCAGGACCGGTTCACTGCAAAAGCGGTTTCCCTCCAGATTGACGGTAACCACATAGGGCGAAATGGCCATGGAACTGAAGACCTTGCTCTGACTCATGCTTGATGGCCCCATCATATGGATGCACAGGCTGTCATAATCTACAAATGCGCCGGCCTTCTCTGCAAGGACGACTCCGTCGCCGGTATAATTGATATTATTATGACCACCCTGGCCCATGCCACCCATACCGCCCATCCCCCCCGGTGCACCGCCTTGACCGCCCTCACCACCCTGACCGCCCGGGGCGCCGCCTTGGCCACCCGGGGCGCCACCCTGACCGCCTTGCTCCATACTGTTTGTAGCGGCTACGAATTTCGGGGCATATTTGTTCATGATCTCTTTGTTGTTTATCCAGCTGCCGGTTGCAAGGACACAGGCCTTGCAGCCGATGCGGACATAGCCCTTGTCCGACTTTGCAATGGCTGCAACGATCCTGCCGTTCTGCACCTCTACATCCACCACCGGATGTTTTGTCAGGATCTCAACTTCATAGGTCTTGGCTTTTCCGGTAATTATACTCATCATTAAAGCGCCGTAGCCCGATCCGGATTCCGCGTCTCCCAACTGAGGTCCAATGGGCTCGCTGTCAATCACTGCAAGATGGTATTTGTCAGGAGTGAACTTGTCCTCAATATCGCCCCCCAGCTCGCACACCCAGTCAAAAAACTGGCCGGTGCCGAGCAGACAGTTGGTAACGAGCTTCGGGTCCAGCCTCCAGTCGAGTTGATCCATCATAGCGCGCGCATACTCCACGGTCGTATCCGGAATGTTGCGCTTTTTCTGCCACCTGCTGCCGAAGGTGCGCATTGTACGCGCAGACTGGGCGCCGCCTCCGGTAAAAGCCGCCTTTTCCAGGACGATAACCTTTTTGCCTGTCAGCTGCGCAGCACGCACAGCTGCGGTAAGACCGCTGCCGCCTCCACCCATGACAACAAGGTCACATTCCTTCCTGTCAATAAAATCGTACTGCTTTTCAGCCGGCCTTTCCGCTGCGTTGGCCTCCGGGACCACGCCTGCCATGTTCTTAATAAGCGGCGCAGCAAGAGCCGCTGAACTCGCGGCTATAAAATTTCTTCTTGTCAGATTTTGACTCTGTGATGCCATATCGATCTCCTTTCATTTTATGTAGCTAGTATCCATACATAGATAAAGCTTATATGGATGGAGCGATCAGCCGTCAGCCAACTGATTAATTTGTAAGACTTTGCTGAAAGCTGAATGCTGACAGCTGCTAGTATGAATATTGCCTAAACCCCGGTGGACATAATGAATCGTTGCCCTTAAAAAAGGTATGGCAATATATGACTATTTTGTGACATTTTTCGTTATTATTAAAATTGACATGCAATGAGTACTTCTCTATACTCCATTTATTAAAAAAATAGTTCTTATCAATCAATTATACTCCGTTTATATAAAATTAGGTTCTTATCAATTGGATACAACCGCGATGCAACAACTTCCTGGCCGGAGTCGATCTTGGCGCAGGATACATGGGAGGATTGACATGAGAGGAAAAAGTTATTTGAAAGCAAAATTATTGATCATGGTTATTGCAACAGCCGCTTTTCTCTTTGGGGCGGTCCTATCGCCGGTGGCCCGGGCGGCCGATCAGCAGCAGACCGAAAACGGCTATGCCTATACAGTCGAAAACGGCAAGGCAACCATTACTGCCTATTATGGCGGAGGAGGAGACATCCTGATCGTGCCGTCGGAAATCGGCGGCTCTCCGGTCACGACCATCGGCAACGGCGCACAAACGGCCTTTTCCAACGGCAACCCCGGGGTCTTTCTGATTCCCGACAGCGTAACCAAGCTCAGCAACCGGGCGATCTACGACTACAACAACACCTATTACATCTCCATACCCTCCGGCGTAAAGGTTATTGAGGACGGCGCGACCTCCTCAATCGCGATCGCCGGCATCGCCGGCAGGGAAGGCTCGCGGGCACAGAGCTACGCCAGGCAGGTCGGCATCGGCTTTACCTCCGATGTCGTCAATCTGAAGGCCGAAGCCGGTGCGGGCGGCAAGATGTCGATCTCCG
>JBFYXR010000038.1:0-4118 GCA_041310455.1 Desulfobacteraceae bacterium
AGATGAGCTGGAGAGGGCTGTGCGTGAGCTCGGCTTCAAGGGCGGCGTAATAAATTCCCATACCAAAGGTGAATATCTGGATGACAGGAATTACTGGGTGATCTTTGATAGGGCACAGAAACTCGATGTGCCCATATATCTTCATCCGAGGGCGCCGTCACCGGACATGATGAAACCCTTTACAGGCTATCCCATGCTTGACAGCGCAATGTGGGGATTCAGCGCAGAGGCCGGTTTGCATTCTATGCGCCTTATATGCAGCGGCCTGTTCGACGAGTTCCCAAGATTGAAGATCGTTCTCGGTCACCTGGGCGAGACCATACCCTTTGTGCTTGCGCGTATAGACAACAGGTGGTCTGTGGCCCCGTTTCCCAAGAAGCTGAAAAAGCTGCCCGGCCAGTATTTTAAAGAGAATTTTGTTGTTTCCACAAGCGGCATGAATGAGGATCCGGCCGCACTGGTATTCACCATTTCCGTACTCGGGGCTGAGAGCATAATGTTTGCCGTGGATTATCCGATGGAGGATATGGAGAGTGCTGTCAAGTTCATCGATTCCGCACCCATAAGCGAAAAAGACAGGGAGAAGATCTGCCATACTAACGCTGAAAGGGTCTTTTCACTCTGACCTTTGACCAGGTAGAAGCATTGGCTATTTATTCAAATTTAGAAAAATCATGATTTTTCTTATTAAAAGATAATAATTGACCGATTTAAGGAGAGTTGAATAAATTTAAAGGAGGCCTTATGGAAAAAACAACAATTCTTGATACGGAAAATGTCGCACTATGGTATTACGCTGATAAAAAGATCATACATAACCAGTTCAACAAGTATGTTTACGGGAGCCCTTACAGGGAATTTCTTAATGAAGTCACCAAGGCCTTTCAGAAATACAGGGCGCAGAAATTGCTGTCGGATGACCGGAAGAACAGCGGGATCTCGAAGGAGGATCAGGAATGGGGCAACACTGACTGGTTCCCGAGGACAAAGGCTGCCGGGTGGAAATTTTGGGCGATCGTGCAGCCTGAAAATTCAATAGGGCAGTTGACCATGAAACGTGTAATAGCCAATATAGCGTCCCAGGGGATCACTGCTGAGGTTTTCACGGATCCGAAAAAGGCAATGGAATGGCTTGAAAAACAGAAGTAAACTTTAATCAATTATACTGATGATCCCGCTTGAATCACTTGCAGTATTCTTCACTGCCTCGCTTCTTCTGGCCCTTGCTCCGGGTCCGGACAATATCTTTGTCCTTACCCAGTCAGCCCTTAGAGGCGCCTTTGCCGGGTTCGTTATAACACTGGGCCTCTGCACAGGACTGCTGGTCCATACCTCTCTGGTCGCCTTCGGGGTGGCGGCGATCTTCAAGACATCTGCCCTGGCCTTCACCATCCTGAAGTATGTCGGTGCAGGCTATCTTCTTTATATGGCATGGAAGGCATTTCGATCGTCTCCGGCTGATCTGGATGCCGATGTCCGTGACGGGAGGTCACTGCGACTCCTCTACCGGCGAGGCATCATAATGAATATAACCAATCCGAAGGTCTCCATCTTTTTTCTTGCATTCCTCCCCCAGTTTGCCGACCCGTCCCGAGGGGCGATCATATGGCAGATATCGCTGCTCGGCCTGGTATTCATTTTCGCTGCCATCCTTGTCTTCGGCATGGTCTGCATACTTGCCGGAGCCATCGGTGAGCAATTACGACGTTCCCCGCGCACCCAGAATATTATCAACCGGGTGGCCGGTCTTGTGCTTGTGGGACTTGCCTTAAAGCTTGCAACTTCCCAGAGATGAGGTATACAGGATGTTGTGCAGTTCAGCCGCAGCAATGACCTGCCGGCAGTTGTATGTCAGAGGCTTTTTTATGGCAATGCAGCGCGATTTTACAAGATAAAGGGATTAGCCTGATGTCCTGGAAAGTGAGGGAATTAACCGACAAGGATGAAATTCTGTCCTTTTATAGAAAAATCCCGGTATGCCCTGGAAGGAATCCATTAAGGAGGTGCAATCCTCTCAAACCAATTTCTGCCCCACCCGTGTCAACCCCTCAAACATCTATATTTATCAGTTTAAAATCACTACCTTATGGGCAGGCCGGTCTGGAACTTTTCTAATAATGTAAACAGCTTGACAAGGTGATCCCATGGTGATATTTAGGGCTCACATTCAGATCCGTATGATAAAAAACCTCAAAATTCTACATCATTTATTTATGCGCAAGACCGGGAGCAGATCTTTTAGGGTTAAAATGACTCCTGCCTGAAAGGTAAAACAGGTTACACACCGGCCGGCATATACCGGCTGTTTAAATCAAATATTTTTTAGGAGGTTTCAGATGAATTTTATGAGAAAGTACAGCGCAATGTTTTTATCATTAATTTCAGCCTGTCTGTTTCTGTTCCTGGGGGCAAACGCCTTCGCGGGTGAAGCGGATATTATCCTTCCTGATCTCACACAGGTCAGTTTCAACGTCTTCGGCAGCGCAGTAGGCGGTGTCTCCATCATGTATTTCGGGCTTGTCATATGCGTAGTAGGCCTTATCTTCGCCATCATCCAGGCAAGGCACACGAAAAACCTGCCGGCACACAAGTCTATGCTGGATGTCTCCAATATCATCTGGGAGACATGCAAGTCCTATTTGGCTCAGCAGGGCAAGTTTTTAGCTATCCTTTGGGCTCTTATCGCAATATGCATGATCTATTACTTTGTTGGGCTATCCCACAAGGGAATAGGCGACATGGTGATTATCCTTATCTGCTCCATATTCGGCATCCTTGGATCTTACAGCGTTGCATGGTTCGGCATGAGGATCAATACATGGGCGAACAGCAGGACCGCCTTCGCGTCGCTTCGCGGAAAACCTGTCGATGTGATTAATATCCCGATGAACTCCGGAATGAGCGTAGGACTCCTCCTTGTAAGCGTGGAACTCTTTTTTATGATCTGCATCCTTGTCTTCCTCAAGGAACTGGCAGGGCCATGTTTCATCGGCTTCGCTATCGGCGAATCCCTTGGCGCCAGCGCCCTCAGGATCGCGGGCGGCATCTTCACGAAGATAGCCGACATAGGTTCCGACCTTATGAAGATCGTTTTTCATCTCCCGGAAGATGACCCGAAGAACCCCGGGGTTATCGCTGACTGTACAGGCGACAACGCGGGCGATAGCGTCGGTCCCACGGCAGACGGGTTTGAGACCTACGGCGTAACCGGTGTTGCGCTTGTAGCCTTCCTGGCCCTTGCCCTGGCAGGCAACCAGACCATGTCCGCCACCCTGATCCTCTGGATCTTTGCCATGCGTATCCTGATGATCCTTACATCTCTTGTTTCCTATTATATTAATAAGGGGATTACTTCTTCTCTCTACGGATCAAAGACGAAATTCGATTTTGAGCAGCCCCTTACCAATCTTGTATGGATTACCTCTGCCGTTTCAATCATAGTTACCTTCTGGGCAAGCTATATGCTTTTAGGCAATCAGGGGGATATGTGGTGGGCACTTGCATCGATTATCTCCTGCGGTACCATCGCGGGGGCATTGATACCTGAGTTCACAAAAGTTTTCACCAGCACAAAGTCGCGCCACGTGAAGGAAGTCGTAGGGGCAGCCCGTCACGGCGGAGCATCCCTTGATATCCTCTCAGGGTTCGTGGCAGGCAACTTTTCAGCCTTCTGGGAAGGCTTGACCATCCTTATGCTTATGTTCGTCGCGTACCTTATTTCAAAACAACCATCCATCGTGGCGTTAATGCCCGCCGAGTTTACCTTTGCTGCCCCGGTTTTTGCCTTCGGCCTTGTGGCCTTCGGGTTCCTGGGTATGGGGCCTGTGACAATCGCAGTTGACAGTTTCGGACCGGTCTCAGACAATGCGCAATCTGTCTATGAGCTTTCAAGGATCGAGTCTGTCCCCAATGTTAAGGCAGACATTAAAAAGGATTTCGGTTTTGACCCCAATTTCGAGACTGCCAAGGATTACCTCGAGGAGGAGGACGGCGCAGGCAATACCTTTAAGGCTACAGCTAAACCGGTGCTCATCTGCACTGCTGTTGTCGGGTCCACAACCATGGTCTGCGGCATCTTAATCCTCCTGGATAACATGTTCGGCGTTGTTGTGGCAAAG
>JBFYXR010000041.1:0-3656 GCA_041310455.1 Desulfobacteraceae bacterium
TATTCAGAGAGGTAAACCGCGCAGGAAAGACCCATTGGCCCGCCTACAACAAGGGCGCCGAATGTTACAAGGAATGAAGAGACTATCATCGGGAAGATGCCGAAGGAGCCTTTGGTCGGCGCCCACTTGAAACCGAAGATAATATTTTTAAGCCCCACCTTAAGAAACAGGGGCAGACCTTCGATGAGAATGAATGCGAATATCAGGAAAAGGAAAAAGAGCGAAGAAAGCGCAAAAACCATTAATATGAATTTAATGAAATTTTCTTTTTGAAAGGCCATAATTTTCACAGTATATCTATCAACCCCTCTTTTTTTAGTATAATCTGCCCTTCTTTCGACAACACGAAATCAATGAATGACTGTGTATTTTCATCAGGAGTGCCGTTTATAAGAAAAAGGAAAGGCCTTTCAATCTTATAGCTGCCGTCTTTTATATTCTCCGTTGTGGGTGCTACCCCGTCAACAGACAGGCCCCTGACCCTCTCATCGACAAGACCGAGAGATATATAGCCCATGGCATATGGATCAGTGGCAACAACCTCTTTTACTGATCCGTTTGAGTCCTGGACCATTATCCCGTCATCTATCTCCATTTTATTCATGATAAGATCTTCAAATGACCCACGGGTGCCCGAACCCTCTTCCCTTGAAACCGCATCGATCTTTCTGTCGATCCAGCCAAGTTCCTTCCAGTTTTTAATGCGGCCGTTAAAGATGCCCCTTATCTGATCTATGGTAAGGTTATTCAGAGGATTTCCGGGATGCACGACTATCGCGATGCCGTCATTGCAGATCGTTATATCCCTGAGTGACTTCTCATCGTCTTTAAGGCGCCTGGAGGACATCCCTATATCAACAGTCCTGTTTATGCATGCCTGGACTCCTGCAGTTGAGCCTCCGCCCTGGACATCTATCACATAGTCAGGATTATCCAGCATGAAATATTCCGCCAGCTTCTCGGTAAAAGGCATCACCGATGTGGAGCCCGCTATGGTGATTGGAGACTGGTTGTCTTTCCTGTCGGAGGTTTCCCTGCCGCACGAGACAGTGAAGATCCCGATAAAAAGGAAAAGGATATATAATTTCTCTGTCATCTGATTCATTTTTCCGGAGCCGGTTTGATATGACGGATTATCTTCCCTTCCATCATAAACAGCACAAGTTCAGCGGTATTTACGGCATGATCGGCCATCCTCTCCAGGTATTTCGCGATAAAAAGGATCCTTGATGCTCGGGTGATTGTCTTGGGGTCCTGTGCCATGTATGTTAAAAGTTCACGGGAGATCTGGTCAAGATACTGATCGACCTTTTCATCATCCCTGGTGACCTTTAAGGCAAGTTTGACATCTTCATTGAGAAAGGCCTCCAGGGCCTCCCTTACCATGTTCTGCGCAATATCGGTCATCACGGGAAGGTCTATGTAAGGCTTTAATTGAGGCTCCTGGTTGAGTTCAAGCACCCTTTCACAGATATTTACTGCCATATCCCCGATTCTTTCAAGGTCATAGTTTATCTTTATTGCGGTTGTGATGAATCTCAAGTCCCGTGCCGCCGGTTGTCTCAGGGCCAGGAGTTTAAGGCAGAATTCATCTATCTCAACCTCTTTTGCATTGACGATATCATCATCCGCGATAACCTTTTCAGCGATCTCAGAGCGTCTTTCAGTTAGCGCCTTAACCGCATTCTGTATGGCATTTTCAACAAGACTGCCCTGGAAACGTAGTTTATCTTTCAATTCCCTGAGTTCAAGATCAAAGGGTTTGTAGATATGTCCCTCAATGGTTTCGCTCATAGTTGCCTCCATATATTTTTCGCCCGGATTATAGTGATTTTTATGTTTTGATACAAGATAATAAAATGGTATTAAAGGGTTCGATGTTGAAATAAGCAATCAGCCATGAGTAAAAAGCAATATTCAAAGTTTGGAAGATATGTTCATATGAAAGTACTCCTTCTTCAACCGCCTGTCCGGGATTTCTATGATACAGAGATCAGGCTCCAGCCCCTGGGGCTCTGCATGCTCAAGGCCGCTGTTAAAAAGCACTTACCGGATATTCAAGTGGTTGTAAAAGACTATCACCAGGGCTGGGGGCGCAGGTCTATTCCCTATCCCAGAGAATTTTACTATCTGAGAGAATACTACAGGCATCATGACAAGGGTCCCTTCTCCATGTTTCATCATTTTTATCACTTCGGTGCGGGTTTTGACGAACTTGCCGGGGATATTGCAAAAGAGAAGCCTGATATTGTAGGCATATCGTCGCTGTTTTCACCCTATTACAGGGAGGCACTTGAATGCGCCGGGGCTATAAAGGGGATTATGGATGTCCCGATCATAATGGGAGGCTCCCATGTGTCTGCCATGCCGCATTCCATGCTGCAGGACCCCGGTGTTGACTATATTATCCGCGGAGAAGGTGAGAGACCACTGGTTGAATTTCTCAAGGCATTCAGGTCCGGCGGATCAATGGATGATGTTCCTAATCTCGGATTCAAGCGCAACGCGGAGATCATTCTCAACCCCATGGGAAATCCCCATGATCTCAGGGATCTTGCCTGGGCTGATTTTTCGGATCTTCCTTTAAACCGTTACAGACTGGATAACAGGCCTCTCTGTTTTATTACAACCTCAAGGGGCTGTCCCCACAAATGCACATTCTGTTCGGTTCATCTGACCTTCGGTGAAGGGTTCAGGACACGGACTGTTGAAGATGTGATCATGGAGATAAAAAAGAGGTATGATGACGGTTACAGGGTCTTTGATTTCGAAGACGACAACCTGAGCTTTAACAGGGATTATTTCAGGGAACTGTTGAACCGCCTGATATGCCTTTTCCCTGAGCACAATATTAAGCTGGTTGCCATGAACGGCATATCGTACATGAGCCTTGATTTTGAGATTCTGGGGCTGATGAAAAGGGCAGGGTTCAGCGGGCTTAACCTATCGCTTGTTTCATCAAAGGCCGAAACACTCAAACGATACAGGCGTCCTCATACATTGGATAAATATATTGGAATTATTGATAATGCCAGGAGCCTTGGATTTGATATCGTCACATATCAGATCCTCGGACTCCCCGGTGAAAGCCTGGACGATATGATAGACACAATGGCCCTGCTTGCCGGACTTCCGGTCCTTATAGGCGTCTCAATCTTCTATCTGACGCCAGGATCCCCTGCGGCCCTTGAATTCCCTGACATGACAGGAGTTGATATCGCAAAATCCCGTTCTACCGCTATGGCAGTTGAAACCTGTGAATTTACAAGGGATGACCTTTTCACGCTCTTTATTACGGCAAGGATCATCAATTTTTTAAAAGGCATCAGGACAGATGCTGCAAGTCTTGACCTTTCGGATGCCCTTGAGGCGGCAGAGGGATCTGATAAAAGGGGCGCTCTCGGCAGCAAGATCCTGAACAGTCTCTTCAGGGAAAATAAATTATATGCTGCGACAGGAGATGAAATGAAGGTCGTTGATCGCTTTAAGATCAGTCTATTTTTCAGGCTGTGGGAAAAGATGCCCTGGATTATTACACAAGCAGGGGCAAGGATAGATTTATGCCGGCCATTATCTCCTTGACAATATATGGCATGCAAAATAGTTTATTCTGAACACCAGGATGGCTGACTAGGCTGTCTTTAGAAGTGTCAAAG
>JBFYXR010000042.1:0-5763 GCA_041310455.1 Desulfobacteraceae bacterium
GTCAAATTCATTGAATCAGTCAAGCTGAGCAATGAAGACAGGGAAAAAATCTGCCACGGCAACGCGGAAAGATTGTTAAAACTTTAACAGTATGATAGAATAAATTTTATGAGCATCATAATTAAAATCCATAGTATAAACCCCTCCGGATCGATAAGCCTGGGAAACAGGCTCGATCCGGAGAATAAGAAACCATCCGGGAAGACATATCTGCCTAAAGTCAATGTCAGGTTTGACGAATATCTTGACGCGCAATTGAAAGATAAAAATTTTGCATCGCGTTTTAAAAAGGCCGGGCAGTCAGAGGCTATTGTTCCGGAGGAATCATCTACGGTCCTCACCGCGCCGTTTTTCTCTTTAACATTGAACGATATTGTCCCCGAACTTCATATTCCTTTTAACACAACTTTCTAACCTCCCCCTGTAAGAAGGAGGAATTTTGTCGGCTTGGCCGGATTAGGGTGAGACAAATAAATATTCTCATGTCCCGCCCGCTCCAGCGTATCAATTGACTGCAATTAATAAAATGCTGCTTTGCAGCCTGCCTGTTCGTTTGCATATAATCAACACAAGATGTACCGGAAGGGTGACCATATGGAAGAGCTGAAGGAAAATAATGAAATGGAATTGATGAAGAAGAAATACCCCGAGAAATTTGTATCCGAGCAGGAGATTTTCAGCACAATTCACGGAGGAGACAGGATCTTCATCGGAACCGGTTGCGGGGAGCCCCAGCATCTTGTAAAGGCCCTTATTGATTATGTTTCAACAAACCCCAAGGCCCTGCTCGATGCCGAGGTGCTTCATGTGTGGACCCTCGGCCTGGCCCCTTACGCGTCGGAGAAGTTTAAGTCGAATTTTCGCCATAATTCATTCTTTGTAGGTTCAAACACCAGGGAGGCGATCAATAGGGGAATGGCGGACTATTCCCCTGTCTTCCTGTCGCAGGTGCCGGGCCTTTTCCGCAGCCGGGCAATCCGCATAGATGTAGCCCTTGTGCAGACGTCGCCCCCCGATGTGCACTGCAACATGAGCCTCGGCGTGAGCGTGGATATAGTAAAGGCTGCAATAGAGGCCGCTTCCGTGGTGATAGCCCAGGTTAACCCTCAGATGCCAAGGGTGCACGGAGACGGGTTTATCCACATCTCCGATGTGGATTTTGTTGTCCCCTTCGATGAACCCCTTCTGGAATATGAGAATGATATACCGGATGAGATCGCCCAGAGCGTGGGCAAGTATGTAAGCAGGATCGTACAGGATGGCGACACGATACAGGTGGGTTATGGAAGCCTGCCCAATGCTGTCCTGGCGAATCTCGGCACGAAGAAAGATCTTGGAGTCCATACTGAACTTCTGTCTGACGGCATAACCGACCTGATGAAGAGAGGGGTTGTAACGAACAGACGCAAGAATATTAATAAGGGGAAGACGGTGGCCTCCTTCTGCATGGGAAACAAGGAGACATACGAATACATACACGACAACCCCAGTATCGAGTTCAAAACAATAGAATACACCAATAATCCCTTTATCATATCCCAGATTAAGAACATAACAGCGATCAACACCGCCCTGGAGATCGATCTTACCGGCCAGTCGACGGCGGAGTCTCTGGGAAAGACCATTTACAGCGGACTTGGAGGCCAGGCCGACTTCATGCGCGCTGCCGTAGTAGCGCAGGGGGGCAAGACCATCCTCATTCTCCCCTCTACCGCCAGGGACGGAAAGGTGTCAAGGATAGTCCCTTTTCTGAAGGAAGGCACGGGGATCACCCTCACCCGCGGGGATATCCACTACGTGGTCACGGAATACGGCATTGCCTATCTCCACGGCAGAAACGTCAGGGAGCGGGCCATGGCGCTTATCGCTATAGCCCACCCGGATTTTCAGGTCTGGCTCCTGGAGGAGGCAAAGAAGGCTCACCTTATCTATGAAGACCAGGTCTTCATGCCGGGAACCAGGGGTATATACCCCGAGTATCTGGAGACCTTCCGCACCACCAGAAAGGGCCTCAAGATCTTCCTCCGGCCCATGAAGATAACCGATGAAGGGCTGATGAAGGACTTTTTCTATTCCCTCTCGCCCAAAAGCATACACAAGAGATTTATGTCCTACAGGGTCGAGATGCCCCATGAGAAGCTGCAACAGTATCTGCCGGTTGATTATGAAAAAGATATGGCAATAGCCGCACTGACCAAAGAGGGGGACAATGAGATTTTAGTCGGACTGGCCCAGTATTTCCTGAACCGCGATAGGCATACCGCCGAGGTGGCCATTGTTGTCAGAGACAGCTATCAGAATAAAAGCGTGGGCACGGAGATGCTCTTCTATCTTACAGCTGTTGCCCGGCAGCGCGGCCTTCTGGGTTTCACTGCTGAAGTCCTCCTCGATAACGAGCCTATGCTCCGGCTGTTCGACAAGCTGGGATTCGATATTGAGCGCCGCTGGGATGAAGACACATACAGCCTCGATATCCCGTTCAAATGATCTCTCCCATTTACCCCACTCATCCTTCAGGTTTGCCAGCCAGCCGGCTGCTTTATCCCCGCGAAATCTTCACAGAATTTTTATTGAAGTCTCCTGAATAGGGGTATAGTATCAACGAAACCTGCAGGCAAACACCCCGGCAGACCCTTAAAATCAGGCCCGGATTCTATGGAGGTTTCCCGCAGGGCAACTTATTGGCAAGGTCGACATAAATACTTAAAAACTTAGGAGGGTAAATTTCTATGGCAAAAAAACTGAAATGCGTATTTTCACTGTTGTTTATCATGACTCTGCTCTTGTCCGTTTGCACGTTCGGCGTGCTGGCCGCAGACGCCCCGGGCGGCATGCCTTCGGGCGGCGGCATGGGCATGCCCTCGGGCGGTGCGCCAGGCGGAATGCCTTCAGGTGGTGCACCTGGAGAGATGCCCGGCGGAGCAGGCGGAATGCCTGGTGGTGCCGGTGGAGGGATGCCCGGCGGAGCAGGCGGGCCTCCCGGCGGCGGCGGCATGGGTATGGGCGGTGCGCCCAGCAAGGCTGCAATCTTTATTGAAAACGGCGTTCAAAACACAGGCAAAGAATATGAAGCCGGAAAATACAAGGCTAATATCAAGTCAGATACAAACGGGATCACTATCCAGGGCCTGGACCTTACCAGTGGAGACTATACATTCAACGGTGTCGTCGTTACCGGCGCAAAGTCCATTGTAACAATTGATAAGAGCAAAATAAAACTCGGCGTCACCAGGGAGGCAGACTCCAAGGACAGCGGCGGCGCTGCCACATCTGTCAGCGATAGCGCAACAATGTATATTAAGAATTCCGAACTGGTGGTTGATGGCGCCCAGCGCTATGTAACCAACACCGGCGGCGATGCAAAGCTTATCGTCAACGACTCAATTGTTACTCAGACAGGCAGCAATCAGTTTACAACAAATCAGACTGAGCCATTTTCAAATAATGCCCTTCTGATCAGCGGTATCGCCAGGGCAAATATGTCTACCGGCACAAGCAAAACATATTATTTCAACTCAACGGTTACAACCGAAGGCTGGGCCTCACTTTCTACCGATGCTGCTCAAAAACCCGGCCTTGACCTCTATGCCTACAACACCAGGGCAGTTGCCCAGCATGGCGGATACGGCACCTATGCCGACTTCGACTGCCGCGTATGGCTGTACGGCAGCACCCTGGAGTCCGCTGAGATCGGCGCCATCATCTCCAAGAGCGGAGAGGTCCATGTCCTTGACGGCGCCTCCGCTCCGGCAGATGTCGTCAAATATAACCTGGGGAAGAAAACCACCGCCGGTTCAGTTATTACCGCCGGCCGTAATGCAGTCATGATGCATGCCCCTGACATGATGGGCCAGGGCAAGGCAGCTGCCGACTGCGGGACACTCAATGTGGTTAACAGCACGCTGGCTACCAGCAGGAATCTGAAGAGCACCCGCGATTATACAAAACACATCAGCAAGGCTGTCGATGCCTACATCAACTATATAATGGGAGCAGCGCTTCTTGTGAAGAGCACAAGCGCCGTCGTGAACTTTGATAACGCCAAATTCGACTCCTTCAGCGGAGTAGCAATAATGACCGTTCTCAACAGCGACAGCATGGGAAATTTCCTCAAGGCTGAGAGCGACGGCGCAGAGGTAAAGCCCATTGCCATCTCTATGAAAAATATGAACGTAAAGGCTGATGTCAAGCACATGGATTATCAGCGCATAATGACCCTTTCCCTGGATAACGGCGCCACACTGAACGGCGCGGTAGTATCCGGCACCGTTGAGGAATGGAACAGGCTCTGGTCCGAATTTAAAAAAGAGGATTGCAAGTGGGTGCAGAATGATTCCTGGAAGACCTATTACGGCGTGAAGATGACCGTTAAGAAAGGGGCCACATGGAATGTTACAGGCGCATCCTCCATGTCCAGCCTGACCGTGGAAAACGGCGGGACCGTCAAGGGCAAGGTCCAGGTGGACGGAAAAGACATAACGCCATCTGCCGGCACAACATATACGGGAAAGATCACGGTAAAGCCTTTATAAATGTAAGACAGAAACAGGCGGCAGTTTCATTTTCGCCGCCGTAATGAAAACATAGAGGTCATCCGCCACGGGTGACCTCTTGTTTCCTATCCCCTGGCCCGAAATGTCTTTTCATGCCATCATTTTTCAGGAGCTTGATCACCTCTCAAATTTGCCGTTTTAGTTATAAATACCCGTGTTCGCCTATGTTTTTCCCTTGACACCCCAGCCCAATTGTCAGATTATGCCCTTTATAATTTTTTATAAGCTTATTAAAAAGTGAGGATATATATTATGAGTAATACAAAATTCGAATATTTAGCCCAACCTATCTACATAGGCAAGGTGCGCCTGAAGAACAGGATGATGAAAAACGGGACCGGGTTCTTCTGGGATGACCCGGCTGAAAAAAGTGCAATAAACGACAAGTATATTGACTATTTTGAGGCACTTGCAAAGGGGGGCGCAGCCCTTGTATCTTCAGCCGTGAGCCCTCTTACAAGGGATATTGATGCGCCGATGCCCGGATACCGCATGCGGACCGATGAGTTTATCCCAGGATGGAAGAAATGGGCTGATACCATTCACAAATACGACTGTCTGGCCTTTCATCAGCTGTTTCATCTCGGCCCCATGCTGCCGCTTTTTGTACAGGCCCCTCCCGGCGTTTCAGCATCATCAATACCGAATGAGATTTCTCCGATACCGCGTTTCAATCAGCCCAGAGAGATTACCATTCCTGAGTTGGAGGATATGGTAGATCTCTTCGCGAGTACCGCGGAGAGATTTAAAAAGGCCGGCCTCGACGGTACAGAGATCAACGGTGGGTGCAACCACCTGCTTAACAATTTCCTTTCAAGGGCATGGAACAAGAGGACGGACGAATACGGGCCCCAGACCATGGAGAACAGGGCAAGACTCTTTGTAAATATCATAAAAGAAATCAAGAGACGCAACGGCAAGGACTGGCCGATTATAGCACTTATGAACGGCATGGAGGTCAACCTCAAGGACGGTATTACGATCGAGGAGGCCAAGCAGTTTGCCAGGATGTTTGTCGAGGCAGGCGCTGATGCCATTGAGATAAGGGCGGAATATTACAAATATGTTAATGATAATAAAAGGCGTGAAAGCCTCCACTTCCCGGATCTCTATTTCTATCCCGGAAGCGAATGCGAAGAGGATGACCTGGTATACAGCAAGGAACACGGAAAACAGGCCAACATCCTGATGGCCGCCGAGATAAAGAAGG
>JBFYXR010000043.1:0-12613 GCA_041310455.1 Desulfobacteraceae bacterium
CCCCTTAAGGGATAAATGCTTCGTTATCGCCGCTGTTAATGTCGTCTTGCCATGATCTATATGCCCGATCGTCCCTACGTTTACGTGTGGCTTTGTCCTTTCAAATTTCTTCTTAGACATCACTATCCCCCTTTAAAAACAATTATTAATTGTTTGAATTCATGAAAAATTATTCGAATATTTTTTAAGCTAGAATCGATAATGCGCGAAGGCCTTGTTGGCTTCTGCCATCCTGTGGCTGTCTTCCTTCTTTTTGATGGCTGCGCCTCTCCTGTTTGCCGCATCCACCAGTTCACCGGCCAGCTTGGATGCCATGCTCTTCTCGCTCCTGGCCCTCGCAAATGTAATGATCCATCTGATTCCTAGGGCCTGACTCCTGTTTGATCGCACTTCCGTGGGGACCTGATAAGTGGAACCGCCAACACGTCTTGATTTTACCTCAACCAGGGGCTTAACATTATTAACGGCCTTTTGAAAAACAGCTAAAGGATCTTCCTTTGTCTTGTCCTGAATAATATCAAATGAATCATATAATATAGCCTGGGATAGACTTTTTTTACCCTTAAGCATCATGCAGTTAATGAACTTGCCGACAAGCTTGTTTTTATATTTAGGGTCTACGAAACTTTCTCTCTTTATGATCAACCTTTTTCTAGGCATAAAAACTCCTTTAGATGGCCTTGGGCTTTTTTGCCCCGTATTTAGAGCGGCCTTTTCGCCTGTCATCAACTCCTGATGTGTCCATGGTGCCTCTGAGAATATGGTATCTCACGCCCGGCAAATCCTTAACACGCCCTCCACGGATCAATACTACGGAATGCTCCTGAAGGTTATGGCCCACGCCCGGGATATAGGATGTCACTTCAATACCGTTGGTGAGTCTTACCCTGGCAACCTTCCTCAAGGCCGAATTCGGCTTTTTAGGTGTCGACGTATAAACCCTGACGCATACGCCCCGTCTCTGGGGGCAGCCCTGTAGGGCAGGTGTCTTTACTTTCTTTCTGGGTTTCTGTCGCCCTTTCCTAATCAACTGATTAATCGTTGGCATATGTTTTTCCCTTTGCTTGCCGTGTATCTCTGATCAAAAAAAATCCCCCATTAAAATCGAGTCCTTGTCAATTCCATGGTCGAATTTCAACAGTATAGAAAAGACTCAAATATTTTAAAGACTTAGCGCATTAGCTGTCTTGATTATCAACGTGAGCTTTTTTTGATCGTTTATTGGTTTTCTGAATACTTAAAAGATTTGCCTGTCACCGGAAAAATCTTTAAAGCGAAAAATATAGTTTTATATTTTTATCCTGGACATTTGTCAAGACATTTTAATATATTTTTATATTTTATTACCTGAAAACAACCCTTCTCAGTCTCCAGACCCCCTATTTACCCCGGGGCAAGCTGAAGGCATATTTATTCCGGCCGCCGGGAGCCCTTTCAAAAAAGTGAAATGAGCGGTGTGGCATCCCGGTCATTACCATGGCCAGAGGCTAAGGCTTTCAGCATTAAAATGCAGGGCTGGTTTTCCTTAGCACCCCCGGATAACGCGTCCAAGGGCTGCGTTAATTTGCCATTTCAATGTCCAGATCCCTGTATTCTTTTACACCTGTACCTGCGGGAACAAGCCGCCCCATAATGACATTTTCCTTTAAACCCTTCAGCTTGTCTACCTTTCCTGCGATGCTCGCATCGGAAAGCACCTTTGTTGTTTCCTGGAACGAGGCTGCCGAGATAAAGCTCTCTGTGCTTAATGATGCCTTTGTTATTCCGAGAAGCAATGGTTCAGCTATAGCAGCCTTGCCGCCCTGTTCCATGATCTTCTGGTTTTCCTCCTCAAAACGCCACTTTTCCACCTGTTCGCCGAGAAGGAATCCGGAACCGCCCACATCCTTTACCGTCACCTGCCTGAGCATCTGTCTGACGATGACTTCTATGTGTTTGTCATTTATGCTGACGCCCTGCAGCCTGTATACTTCCTGCACTTCATTAACCAGGTATTTTGCCAGTTCCTTGGCGCCCCTGATCATCAAAATATCATGGGGGTTTGCAGACCCGTCCATGAGGGCCTCTCCTGCCCTGATGTAATCGCCCTCCAGGACGCTCACGTGCTTACCCTTGGTGATAAAGTAGTCGATGGGATCACCGAGCTCCGGCGTGATGATGACCCTTCTTCTTCCCTTGCTGTACTGGCCGAAAGATACTGTCCCGTCTATTTCACTGAGAATCGCATTCTCCTTCGGTTTCCTCACCTCAAACAGCTCCGCGACCCTCGGCAGACCGCCTGTGATATCCTTGGTCTTGGTCGTCTCTCTTGGGATCTTCGCCAGAACGGTTCCGGCGTCGACCTTGTCGCCCTCATTGATCATGATGATAGCGTCTGTCGGAAGGTGATACCTTGCCTGCGCCTTTGCCGCCCCCGGAATGGTTGCAGTCTTCTTCTCACTGTCTTTTATCGAGATTCGAGGCCTTAAATCCGTTTGTCTGGATTCAACTATGACCCTGCTGATCTTTCCTGTTACATTGTCTCTTTTCTCCTGCATGGTGACGCCGTCCAGGATGTCGCCGAACTTGACCGTCCCTTCAACCTCGGTCAATATGGGGTTTGTAAAGGGGTCCCATTCCGCCAGCACCTGATTCGGCTCTATTTCCTGGCCGTCTTTGACCTTCAGCGTGGCGCCGTAATTGATCGTGTATTTCTCGATCTCCCTGTTGCCCTTGCCGAGTATAGCTATCTCGCCGTTGCGGTTCATGATTACAAAATTGCCCTCAGCAGTCTTTACAGTCTTGAGATTCAGGAAATGCACCTTCCCTTTATTCCTTGCATGTATGGTAGTTTGTTCTACACGCTTGCTCGCGGTACCGCCGATATGGAATGTCCTCATCGTAAGCTGCGTCCCCGGCTCTCCGATGGACTGCGCCGCGATAATGCCTACGGCCTCGCCGATATTGACCTCATAGCCGTGTGCAAGATCCCTTCCGTAGCACTTTTTACATATGCCCGTCTTTGCCTGGCAGGTCAGAACCGACCTGATAAGCACCTTTTCAATCCCGGCAGCCTCAATCCTGTTTACCTTTTCCTCATCAATAAGATCATTCGCGGAGACAAGAAGCTCACCTGTAATCGGATCATATACATCATGTAAAACCACCCTGCCCAGTATCCTGTCGCCTACCCTCTGGATTACCTCTCCGCCTTCCATAAGTGAATTGACCCATATCCCGTCGACGGTCCCGCAATCATCTTCGGCAATTACGGCATCCTGGGCGACATCCACAAGCCTTCTTGTCAGGTACCCGGAGTTTGCCGTCTTGAGGGCCGTATCAGCAAGTCCCTTCCTGGCGCCGTGAGTTGATATGAAGTACTGCAGAACTGTCAGTCCCTCCCTGAAATTTGAAGTGATGGGGGTTTCGATGATTTCACCGGAAGGCTTTGCCATGAGCCCTCTCATGCCCGCCAGCTGCCTCATCTGGTCCTTGCTTCCGCGGGAGCCTGAATCCGACATCATATAGATGGAGTTGAAGCTTTCTGTCCTGATCTTCTTGCCGTCCGGACCATCCACCTCCTCAACGCCCATCTCCTTCATCATCTCACCTGCGATCTGTTCGGTGGACTGCGCCCATATGTCAACGGCCTTGTTGTATTTCTCGCCATCGGTTATCAGACCGCCCTTGTACTGGTCATCAATCTTCTTGACTTCCTTTTCCGCCTTTTCAATGATTTTGCCCTTCTGGGAAGGGATGGTCATATCCTTGATGGATATGGATATGCCCGACCTGGTGGCATACTTGTAGCCCATGTCCTTGAGCCTATCGGACAGGATAACCGTCGCCTTGATCCCTGCCCTTCTGTAGCACTCATTGATCAGCCCGCGCAGCTCCTTTTTATTCATTACCTTATTGATGAATGCAAAGGTCAGCTCCTCGGGAAGGATTTCGCTCAACAGCACACGGCCTGTGGTTGTCTCCTCTATCTTGCCAAGTATCCTGACCTTGATGTACGCATGCAGATCAAGCTCTCCTGCGTCAAATGCCATCCTGACCTCTTCAGGATTTGAAAAGATCATGCCTTCACCTTTCCTGAAAAGTCTGCCCCTGGTCATGTAATAAATGCCGAGTACGATATCCTGGCTCGGGACAATAATCGGCTCTCCATTGGCGGGAGAAAGTATGTTGTTTGTGGACATCATCAGGACCCTGGCCTCAATCTGCGCCTCAATGGAAAGAGGGACATGCACGGCCATCTGGTCCCCGTCAAAATCCGCGTTGAACGCCGTGCAGACAAGCGGATGAAGCTGGATCGCCTTGCCTTCTATCAGTATGGGTTCAAACGCCTGAATGCCCAGACGGTGAAGTGTCGGCGCCCTGTTAAGCAGGATGCAGTATTCCCTTACAACGTCATCCAGTGCGTCCCATACCTCCGGGGTCTCCCTCTCAACCATCTTTTTCGCCGACTTGATGGTTGTGGCCAGGCCTTTTTCATCAAGCTTGTTATAGATAAAGGGCTTGAAGAGCTCCAGCGCCATCTTCTTGGGCAGACCGCACTGGTGAAGCCTCAGGTCTGGTCCTACAACAATAACGGACCGGCCGGAATAATCCACTCGCTTTCCGAGAAGGTTCTGCCTGAAACGTCCCTGTTTCCCCTTAAGCATGTCGCTGAGGGACTTGAACGGCCTCTTGTTGGCCCCGGTAACGACCTTGCCCCTTCTTCCGTTGTCGAAGAGGACATCCACTGATTCCTGGAGCATCCTTTTTTCATTCCTGACAATGATCTCAGGCGCGTTGAGTTCAAGCAGCCTCCTCAGCCTGTTGTTCCTGTTGATTACCCTTCTGTAAAGGTCATTAAGATCGGACGTGGCAAATCTTCCGCCGTCAAGAGGCACAAGAGGCCTTAAATCAGGGGGAAGGACCGGGATGACATCCATTACCGTCCATTCAGGCTTGTTCTTGGATTCTTTAAAGGCATCAATAACCTTAAGGCGTTTGGCCAGTTTTTTCCTTTTTGCCTCAGATTTTGTGCTCAGCATCTCTGCCCTCAGGGTGACTGAGAGCTCTTCCAGGTTAAGCTCCTTGAGCATGCGCTGGATTGCCTCTGCGCCTATCCCTGCCTCAAACCTGTCGCCGTAGTCCTCCCTTGCCCTCAGCAGCTGTTCATCGGTCAGAAGGGACGCCCTGGTCAAAGGCGTGTCTTTGGGATCGAGGACAATATAATTCTCAAAATACAGCACCCTCTCCAGATCCTTGAGAGTCAGATCAAGCAGGTTCCCTATCTTGGAGGGAAGACATTTCAGAAACCAGATATGCGCCACGGGCGCGGCCAGTTTTATATGGCCCATCCTTTCACGTCGGACCTTGGACTGAATTACCTCAACACCGCATTTTTCGCATATGATGCCGCGATGTTTCATGCGTTTATATTTTCCGCAATTACACTCGTAGTCCTTGATTGGCCCGAATATCTTGGAACAGAAAAGCCCGTCCCTTTCAGGCTTGAAGGTCCTGTAATTTATTGTCTCGGGTTTTTTGACCTCACCGTGGGACCTTTCAGTGATCATCTCAGGCGATGACAGTGATATCCTTACGGCATTATAACTGGACGGATCTTTTGGCTTAGTAAAGAAATTGTATAATTCTTCCAATGCCTTCTCCTTATTAAAAATTCTTAAAATTATTATGCTTCTATGTCTTCCAGCAGATGGAATTCAAGCCCCAGGCTCAGCAGTTCCTTTATAAGCACCTTGAAGGATTCGGGCAGTCCGGCTTCAAGTACATTGTTCCCCTTTACAATCCTTTCATACATCCTGGTCCTTCCCGCAACATCATCGGATTTGACCGTCAGAAATTCCTGCAGAGAGTATGCTGCACCGTAGGCCTCCATCGCCCAAACCTCCATTTCTCCCAGCCTTTGTCCTCCGAACTGGGCCTTTCCTCCCAGGGGCTGCTGAGTTACAAGGGAGTAGGGGCCGATGGAACGGGCATGGATCTTGTCATCCACAAGATGATGAAGCTTCATTATATACATTATGCCGACAGTAACAGGATGGTTAAACTGCTCTCCGGACCTGCCGTCATAGAGCGTCGTCTGGCCTGAGACCGGGAGTCCGGCCATATGCAGGTATTTCTGGATGTCTTCCTCATCAACGCCGTCGAAAACCGGGGTTGCCATATGAACTCCGTCCTTCAGGAGCTTCGACTTTTCCATGAGGGTTTCGTCATCAAGATCTCTGTAAAAGCTGTTATATCCCTTATCCGAAAATATGGTCTTAAGCTTCTTTCTCAGGGCATCGGGGTTCCTCATATTATCAACCAGTTCCCCGACCTGTCTTCCAAGCTCCCTTGAAGCCCACCCCAGGTGCGCCTCCAGAACCTGCCCTACGTTCATTCTCGATGGAACTCCCAGGGGATTCAGGATAATATCCATTGGCGTGCCATCGGCAAAATAAGGCATGTCCTCAACCGGAAGGACCCTCGAAAGGACGCCCTTGTTGCCGTGACGTCCCGCCATCTTGTCACCGACGGAAAGCTTTCTTTTAACCGCCACATAAACCTTGACCATCTTGATGACGCCCGGGGCCAGTTCGTCTCCCTGGCTTAATCTTTCAATCTTGTCATCAAAGGTCTTATTGATCTTGGTAATCCTTTGACTGTACTTCTCAACAATGGATTCCATCTTTTCGATATCATCCATAGATGTCTTGATGTCAGCGCCTATCCAGGCATTGATCGGAACGCGGTCGACATCCTCCTCGCTTATGGGCTTTCGGGTGCTCAGGACCGCCTTGCCGGAGGTCTTAGCCTTAAGATTTGACTTCAATGTCTTTCCTACAAGCAGCTCTTTCAGACGGTTTCTAACGCTTGATTCGATGACGTCGACCTCATCGGCCTTATCCTTTTCAAGCCGCTTTTTCTCTTTGTTTTCTATCTTCTGTGTTCTATGATCCTTTTCTACGCCTCTCCGTGAAAAGACCTTTGCATCTATAACAATCCCTTCCACTCCCGGCGGAACCCTCAGGGATGTATCCTTCACATCACCGGCCTTGTCTCCGAATATCGCCCTCAGCAGCTTTTCTTCAGGCGACAGCTGTGTCTCACCCTTGGGGGTGATCTTTCCCACAAGTATGTCTCCGACCTCGACCTCGGCGCCTATCTTGACGATTCCGCTTTCATCCAGGTTCCGCAGGGCGTCCTCTCCGACGTTGGGGATATCCTTTGTGATCTCCTCCTTGCCCAGTTTGGTGTCTCTGGAGACCACTTCAAATTCCTCGATATGAATCGAAGTGTAGCAGTCATCTTTGACTATTCTTTCGCTGACGATAATGGAGTCTTCAAAGTTATATCCGCCCCATGACATGAATGCCACCATTACGTTCTGCCCCAGGGCCAGTTCGCCCAGCTCAACCGCCGGACCGTCGGCAATAATCTTGCCCTTCTTTACAGTATCGCCTTTCTTTACGATAGGCCTCTGGTTGTAACAGGTGTTCTGGTTGGATTTCTGATACTTGATCAGCTTGTGGATCTCAACCTCTTCAGCATGCTCATCATTCCCTGTGGATCTTATGACTATCCGTGACGCATCTACATCTTCAACGATTCCATCTCTTCCTGCAACCACGGATACCCCTGAATCCTGTGCTACAACACCCTCAATGCCCGTGCCGACCAGGGGGGCCTTCGCCTTGAGCAAAGGCACTGCCTGACGCTGCATGTTTGAACCCATCAATGCCCTGTTTGCGTCGTCATGCTCCAGGAAGGGTATCAGGGAGGCTGAAACACTCACAAGCTGGTCAGGAGACACGTCCATGTATTTGACGTCTTTTACAAGCGCCTTGCCGGCCTCTCCTTCGATCCTGACAGCGGCCTCGTTATTGATGAAATATCCTTTGTGGTCGATGGGAGCGTTTGCCTGGGCTATCGGATAATCCCTTTCATCAAGGGCTGAAAGATATGAAATCTCATCGGTAACCCTTTTGTTGTCGACATGCCTGTATGGAGTTTCAATAAAGCCGTATTCATTCACCCTTGCAAATGTGCTGAGAGAAACGATCAGTCCGATATTCGGGCCTTCCGGAGTTTCTATCGGGCATATGCGGCCGTAATGGGTGGGGTGGACGTCGCGAACCTCAAAGCCCGCCCTTTCTCTTGTCAACCCGCCCGGTCCCAGGGCGCTCAATCTTCTCTTGTGGGTCACCTCGGACAGAGGGTTTGTCTGATCCATGAACTGGGAAAGCTGGCTGGTGCCGAAAAATTCTTTTACTACCGCGGAAACAGGCTTGGAATTGATCAGATCGTGGGGCATCAGTGTTTCAACTTCCTGGAGGCTCATCCTCTCCTTGATCGCCCTTTCCATCCTGACAAGCCCGATCCTGTACTGATTTTCAAGCAGCTCTCCGACAGCCCTTACACGCCTGTTTCCAAGGTTGTCAATATCATCCACTGAGGCCTCGGAATTTTTCAGGCGTATGAGTTCCTTCACCGTGGCGATGATATCATCCTTCCTTAAGGTCCTGTAATCAAGAGGGACATCCTGAATATTAAGCCTGTGGTTCAATTTAAGACGGCCCACAGGTGAAAGGTCAAAGGATGACATATTGAAAAAGAGGCTGCTGAAAAAATTGTCCGCCACCTCCTGTGTCGGAGGACTGCTCGGCCTCATCTTTCTGTAGATCTCGAGTTTTGCCTCATCGCTGTTATCGATCTTGTCAAGCAGCATTGTGTCTCTGATAGTCGTGCTGACCCCCGGGGCATCCAGAACCAGGCAGTCAACCTCGGCAATCCCCTTGTCAAGGATTATTTTCAGAATATCAGGATTCAAAGACTGGTTCCTTGACGCTATCACTTCCCCGGTGCTCATATCTATCAGATCATCGGCAAGGACCTTCCCAACCACATCCTCATTGCTGATACGGATCTTGGTTATGCCGGCCGTCTCCAGTGCTCTATGGAGCTTTTTAGTGTAACGCTCGCCCTTCTTGCCGAGAACCTCTTTGGTATGAGGGTCAATAATATCGTCGGATATCTTCTGCCTGTAGAGGTTGTCGAAATTAACGGATCTGAAACACCCATCCTTCGTTATGATGATCTTTTCAGTATCGTAGAATTCCGTCAGAAGTTCCTTGGAGGAATATCCGAGCGCCTTGAGAAAGGTGGTGGCCGGGAATTTTCTCCTTCTGTCGATGCGTACATGCAGCAGATCCTTCGGATCAAATTCAAAATCAAGCCATGAGCCCCTTAGCGGGATTATCCTGGCGGAATAAAGCAGCTTTCCGCTTGAGTGTGTTTTCCCCTTGTCATGATCAAAAAACACGCCCGGAGACCTGTGGAGCTGGCTCACAATTACCCTCTCGGTGCCGTTGATTATAAAGGTACCCTTCTGCGTCATCATCGGGATGGTGCCGAAATATATCTCCTGCTCCTTGATATCCCTTATGCTCTTTGTCGCATTCTCCGTGTCCGTATCAAAAACCAGCAGGCGTGCGGTCAGCCGGATCGGGGCCTCAAAGGTCATTCCCTTGCTGATGCATTCGAATTCATCATATTTCGCCTCTTCAAAGGCATATTTGACGAATTCAAGCGATGATGTGCCGCTGAAATCATGGATGGGAAAGATGCTCTTGAACGGGCTCTGAAGGCCGAATTCCTGGCGATCTTCCGCCGGCACATCCTTCTGAAGAAAACGTTCATAGGACTGTTTTTGTACTTCTATCAGATTCGGGATATCAATAGTCTTTCCTATCTTCCCGAAATTTCTTCTTATACGGTGTTTTGCACCATCCGTTATATTCATCGGATCTCCTTAATATCCTAAAAATGTTTATGCTTTTAACCCAGATTTTGCGGCAGACGCTTTTTTAAGAATTGAAAGATCAAATCTAAATGCGAAGTTGAGACATCCTAATCGACTGATAATGTAATCATATCAATAATGATGAAAAAATCATGAAATGAACGTTAGAACCGAAATATTTCAGCCCTCAACAGAAGATCGCCGCACAATCTGGGGTTAACATCATAAAGCAATAAGATCCAAAAAAATGGATATGTAGGATGAGACAATAATTCCTTCCGGAATTATTATCTCATCCTACTCTGAAAACCTTCAATTACTTGATCTCCACTTTAGCGCCTGACTCTTCCAGCTGTTTCTTAACGCCTTCAGCCTCTTCCTTGGAAATCCCTTCCTTTACTACGCCCGGAACTCCATCAACGAGCGCCTTGGCTTCCTTGAGACCTAGTCCTGTAATAGCGCGGACCACCTTGATGACCTGAATTTTCTGCTCACCGGACTCAACCAGAACAACATTAAACTCAGTCTGTTCAACAGCTGCTTCGGCCTTTTCAGCCGGGGCCGCGGCGGCAACAGCGACAGGGGCGGCAGCAGTCACGCCGAATTTTTCTTCCATTTCCTTAATAAGTTCAGACAACTCCAGAACGGTCATCCCGGCAATAAAATCAATCACATCCTTCTTCGTGATATCAGACATATATTTATTTTAACCTCCGTATAGTTTTTAATTCGATTTGTTTTTGTTAGCCCTGTTGCCCGCCTGCCTTTTGGGCCTCTATGGCCTTAAGTGTATAGAGCATCTTGAGTATAATACCGTTCAATACCCTTACCATTGACGCAGGGACAGCCTGCATTGCCGACATAACCTGCGCAATAAGCTGGTCTCTGCCGGGCAGGCTTGCCAGTCTCTTGATATCATTGAAATCCATCGGTTTCCCTGATATCTGTCCGGCCTTTATCCCGAGGGTTTTAATATCCCTTGTCAGGTCAACCAGGACCTTGGCAGGGGCCACTACGTCATCATAGGTGATGGCAATAGCGCAGGGGCCGACAAAAAGGCCCTCTATGGACTTGCTGTCCGTGTCACGGCTAGCCAGCTTTAAAAGCCTGTTTTTTACAACCTGAAATTCAACGTCGACCTTGTGCAGCTCTCCCCTGATCTTGTCCATGGACTCCATATTAAGCCCCTGGTATTCGACCAGAAAAGTAGCCTTGGCCTTCTTCAGCCGGCCGTTCATCTCTGTTATAAAAGTCTCTTTCTTTCCCTTATCCAAAAAATCACCTCCTCTTCTCTTGAGCAATTATTAATAAAATGCCAAAGACAGAGGTAATATAATCAAAATATATCTCCCTATAGTCTCGGTAGGCTTAAAATTAAGCCGACCCGCCTTAAAGCCGATAGCTTCCGGCTTCCCTGAAGCGAGTCCTGCACCTACTGTCTTTGACTATTAATCACGATTATAAAAGAAAAAAATTACTATAAAGCGCTGCTGAACAGGTCTTTTGTAAATGCCGGATCGATTTTTATCCCTGGGCCCATGGTTGTAGAGATGGCAATGCTTTTCAAATAGGCGCCCTTGCTTGCCGGGGGTTTCATCCTCATAATCGTGTCCATGAAGGCCCTGATGTTTTCAACCAGTTTGTCCGGACCGAAGGATACCTTGCCCATGGGGGCATGGACAATGCCGGTTTTCTCGACCTTGAATTCGATTTTACCTGCCTTTATTTCTTTTACAGCCTTGGCCACATCAAAAGTCACAGTGCCGAGTTTGGCGTTAGGCATCATGCCGCGAGGACCCAGCACACGGCCGAGTTTGCTCACGGTGCTCATCATGTCAGGTGTGGCGATAGTCTTGTCAAAGTCAAGCCAGCCCTGTTGTATCTTATCTATCAGATCATCGGCTCCGGCAAAATCCGCTCCGGCCTCAAGGGCCTCTTTTTCCTTTTCGCCCTTTGCAAACACAACCAGCTTTACCGTTTTGCCTATTCCGTTCGGAAGGACTACGGCTCCCCTGACCATCTGGTCGGCATGTCTCGGATCAACGCCCAGCCGGACTGCGATATCAATTGTCTCGTCAAATTTCGCATATGCGCAGCTGACAGCCTTTTGAACAGCCTCGTCAAAAGCAAGCTTTTTTATCCTGTCGACATTTTCTGAAACTTTTCTATAATTTTTACCTTTTACTGCCATTTTTTTTCTCTCTTATGGTTGAAAATGTATCTCATTGTACTACTGTAATCCCCATACTCCTTGCAGTCCCCTCGATTATCCTTACTGCATTTTCCAGATCATAGGCATTAAGATCTTCGAACTTTGTCTTTGCGATCTCTTCCACCTGCTTTTTTGATACCTCGCCGACCTTGTTCTTGTTGGGTTCGCCTGAACCTTTTGCAATCTTTGCTGCCTGCTTTAAAAGCACAGAGGCAGGAGGTGTCTTTGTAATAAATGAAAAAGTCCTGTCTGCATAAATGGTTATAATAACCGGTATGACCGTTCCAACCTGATTTTGAGTCCTGGCATTGAATGCCTTGCAAAACTCAGCGATATTTACACCGTGCTGACCCAGGGCCGGACCTATTGGAGGGGATGGGTTGGCTTGCCCTCCTTTTACCTGCAATTTGACAGTCCCTATTATTTTCTTTGCCATTATCTTCCTCTTTAAGTACTGCTATATTTTGTTAACCTGTATAAAATCCAGCTCAACAGGGGTAGAACGCCCGAAAATAGTTATCCTAACCTTTAACTTTTCCTTATCAGGCTTTACCTCTTCAACTGTGCCCTGGAAATTGCTGAAGGGGCCGTCAATGACCCTCACATTGTCTCCCTCTTCAAAA
>JBFYXR010000044.1:0-2780 GCA_041310455.1 Desulfobacteraceae bacterium
ACTTCTTCATGTTTTTTACCTCCTCCTTTAATTGTTATTGTTTATATGGCAGCGGAAGATCCGTTGCCGAATCCACAGAGAGTCTGTTTGGTATGTTTATCTGCCCTTAAAATAATAAAAAAATTTAAATTGTGGTTCAGGTGCAACAACACTTAAAAATAAATTATTCAGGCTTAGATAGTTTATAACTATGAATGAAATGATGCCAGGGAAAGTCAAACAGGTCATTTGATTGTTCATTGTTTATAAAGAAACGAGTCAAATTGATCTGATAGCCTTATCTTTTAATACAATATATTCATAATTGTCAATAGAATATATAGATAATATGTGTAAAATGTATGGATGTGCAAATAGCATCTTCATGAATAGGTAGGACAGGACTAATGATGCAAAACTAATCGATAAGAAAAAGGATATCCGGCATTAATTGGAATAGCTGTTTGCCGTTTCGAAGGGCAGATTTTTTTGGGGCTCATGCGTATTTATACCGAAGAAAATCATGATCATTAAAAGCGCCTGTCTGGCCGCCTGAGAAAATCTTTCTGATCAAAGCTCAGTTCTCCCTGTTGGTCCTACGCCACTGACTGGGGCTGACATAATTATCGCCCTGGGACCATATCCCCCTCAGCGCCGCCTTGGCCTCTTTTTCCGCCTTTCGATACAGTTCGGTGCTGAATCCATCAGGGGGCGAGCCTTTATAGACTTCAGCCATGCCCTGCCTGATCATTTCAAGATTGATGTTCTTTCCGCCCGAGTTGACCACGGCGAGGACACGGTTATAATCATCGAGCCCGAAGCCCTTGATATCCACAACCTTGTCAAGCACCAGCTTTTCAAGGACCAGCCCGGCCTCCCGGCTGAAGGGCTGGCCAGCATCTTTTTTGTTTTTGCCCGTTTCGGGGGCATTTATGCCCACGAGCCTCACCCTGATCGTGATATCGCGGTTTTCGCATATTATGGTGTCGCCGTCGTCTACATGAATGACCGTGAAGGATTCGGCGATAGAGAGCGCAGGGATCAGCAATAATGAGAGTATTATCGGAGTAATGAATATTTTTAAAGATGGTCTCATGTTTTCTTTCCTGGTTACTTTGATTAACATGTGGTTATTCTCATAGTGTGCCGCCATTTTTAGCTAATAATTTTAATAAGTATACCTTATAATGTGAAAATATCGAATGAATTTGTAAGTAGTGCGCCATCAACTAGATTCAAGATGAAAGGTTAAAACCATTAAGATATCTTTTCCCTTGAGCCATATGCCCTGTGGGCCTTAACACACGCGTCATTGGGAAAACAGGCGTCACTTAAAAAAACGACGACTATTTATCGTACACTATAGACAAAACATATTTCATATTGCCCGATCCTTCAACTATTTTATATAATCACATTACTGTCTAAAACAATTTTAAACCATTAGATGAGGTCTTTCAGGAAAAACAATAATAGCTCGTCATGCCCGAAAAGCATGCCCCTGCGAAGGCAGGGGGCGGGCATCCAGTGGTTTTTATCAACTGCAAACTCTGGATTCCCGCCTTCGCGGGAATGACGGTTCCAGGCTCTCTATTTATATATTTGGCGAATAGAGCATCTTTATTTGCTCTTGTAAGCGATTGCATCATTGTATTTGGACAAGATTGATATAATCACAAAAATGAACTTCTTGTTTTTCCCTCGAATTTTTAATAGAAAGAACTGACAATAATACTATGTAAGGAATCAGCATATGGAAACAAAGGCCGACATCATCGTCATCGGCTGCGGAGGGGCAGGGTTGCCCGCTGCATTGACTGCCCATGAAAAGGGGAAAAAGGTCCTGGTCCTTGAAAAACGCGGCATAGCCGGTGGAAACGCCCTGATGGCCGAGGGCTTTTTTGCCGCTGAGAGCCCTGCCCAGAAGCGGCTGCTGATAAACGCAAAAAAGGACTCGCTTTTGAAGGCAGCCCTTGAATATTCCCACTACAAGGTTGATCCCAGGATCTTAAGGGCATTTATAAACAGGTCGGGAGATACTGTCCGGTGGATAGAGGAAAAGGGCCTGATGATCAATCATATCGCCCCGTTTTATCCAAACCAGGTCCCGCTTGTATGGCATATCATCGAAGGCCACGGGGCTACACTTGTAAGGCTTCTTGAAAAGGAATGCAGGGAAAAAGGCATAGAAATAGTCCGCCATGCCAGGGCAAAGAGGATTCTTATCGACAAAGAGGGAAGGGCGGCAGGGGTCAGCGCGGAAGGTGAGAACGGGGAGCTTGTCGTCCATGCACGCAGTGTAATCATCTCCACGGGCGGGTTTTCCGGCAACAGGGGCCTGCTGGCCAGGTACTGCCCTGAATTGTCCGATATACTTGACACTGAGGGTGTGCCCGGGATGGAAGGAGATGGCCTTGTCATGGCCCTGGAAACAGGGGCGGCAACCGACGGCATGGGCAACCTCATGATGGTGGGGCCTTCGCCATTCCCGAAGAACTGGACAATAGAAGGCGTTGCAGGCGAACCGTACTGCATATGGGTGAACAGCCGGGGGGAGCGGTTTATTGATGAGACCGTGACCTTTAATGTGTTCGAGGCCGTCAATGCAATCGTGCGTCAAAGGCATGGAGTATGTTATGCCATCATCGATGACAGGATAAAAAACAGGATAATGGAGGATGGCCTGATAAGGGGCTGTGGAGAGATGTTTGTCCCGAGAGGCAGGAAGATGGAGGACCTGGACAGGGAATTCACCAAGCAGGTCGGCAGGGGAGGGGCATTTGTCTCCGGATCGCTCGGGG
>JBFYXR010000045.1:0-10055 GCA_041310455.1 Desulfobacteraceae bacterium
TTCCCCCAGGAGCCTCCTGAGAAGCATAGGGGGTTCTGGTCTGAAGGCAGGAAGGTTCAGGCTTCTCTGTTCTTCAGACAGGCCCCTGTTGCATTTAGGACAATACTGGTTAAAATCGAAACTGATAAAACCGCATTTTTTGCATTTCATTATTTTGCTCCTTTAAAGACCTTACTATCTGGGGATATTAAAATTCTTTCCCTCCAGATTATTAAAGGCAAAGGACTCGGCCTCACTCCTGTTTTTAAAGGCGCCGACACTCACCTGAAAGGATTTGACCTTGTCGTCGGCATTGGATGTAATCATATTAGCATCATATCCTTCCTTTTTCAATTGCTGATACAGGCTTTCAGCCTTTTCAACTGATTCATATCCATTTATGAGTATGGTGTAGACAGGGAAGGAGATCTTCTGGCCGACATCAATTTCGTTCAGGTCTGTTATTTCCGGATTATACTCTTTGAGGAGCTCAAGCTCCTCCTCTCCTACACTGCCGTACACCTTTTCCGCCAGACGGATCAGGGTATCGCCGTTTTTTGCTAGGACAGACCTGGAAAACCCGCTTTCCCTGGTAAAGGGGAATATCCTCAGGTTTGTCATTTTAACCGACTGCATTCCATCATCTGCCGCCTGTTTGTCTTCTTCCCGGCCTGTGGCGGCTTCAGACTCCTCCTGAAGCCCCGCCTGTTCGGGGCTGCTTACAGTTATTGTGTCACGAACCTTCACCGTGTCAATGGAATCGGAAAAACCTGGGAATGAAATCCTTGATGTCTTAAGCATAAACACTGCCAATGCAATTGAAGCAATTAAAATCAGCATCAGGAAGGAGACAAAAACCCATTTCAAGAGGCGGCCCGAATGGCCATCATACACAGCCTCTGTTTTCTCAGCCGTTTTTTCCTGTTCACCATCTTTCAGGAAAGAGCCTTCAAGTTTCAAGGAGTTATAGACATCCTCTATCATTGATGCGTTGATTGTCCTTCTATCACTGGAGTAGCCGAGAAGCAATGCGTTGTCAGCCAGGATATTAATCGTCCTGGGATACCCCTGAGAAAATCTGTAAATCGCCTCAACCGCGTCCTTTTGAAAGATCTCTCCTTTTCTGGAGGCGCCCGCCACCATAAGGCGCGTATCCAGATATTCCCCTGTCTCCTTCAGACCAAGGGGAGGGATGTCATAGCGGACCCCGATCCGCTGCAGGGTGGCCCTGCCCTTGGGGCTGTTCAGGTTTTCATTAAGTTCAGGCTGCCCGACTAAAAAGATGTTGATCAGCTTCTCTTCGGCAAACTCCATATTGGAGAGAAGCCTGATCTCCTCCAGCAGCTCAAAGGAGAGTTTATGGGCTTCATCAATTATCAGTATAAAGATCTTCTGATTCTGGAAACACTTTTTTAAAAAATCCTCAAATTCCAGGAGAAAATCCGCCTTTGACCGGAAGTGTACCCTTTTTTTAAAAGATGAAAAGGCAAGGTAATCGATAAATTCCTGCGTCGATAGAATGGGATTTACAAGGTAAACATATTCTACGCCGGCATCCAGGTTGTTTATGAGGTTATGAATCATTGTTGTTTTGCCGGTACCCACCTCGCCTGTTAAAAGGATAAAACCTTTTCTTTCCGTAACCCCATAGGTCAGAAGGGCCATGGCCTCCTTGTGTCCCTCGCTCATATAGACAAAGCGGGGCGACGGGGTCAGATTAAACGGCTTCTCTTTTAGTCCGTAGAATTCGGTGTACATAAACCTTATCCTCTGTTAATAACTATTCCGGCACAGGAATATAACTGATTAATCAAATTTCAGGGGATGATCTTATCAAAAAGATACAGCCCTCTGTTAAAAAAATAAAGCAAAAATTAAGACATTACATTTAATTTCATTTAAGTGTCGGTCATATTAGCAAAAGTTAACGAAAAGGGCAAGCAACTTTAGTCATGCATTTCAAACCGCGTCCATGCGGACAATTCCCGTTTAACCCTGCAAGGCCGGCAATCGTGGGGGTGCAGGCCTGAAATCTTGGCATGGATTATGCTTATTTAATAAATAATTGCAGTTGACAGGCCCTGCGTCTTTTACTATTTAGGTATATCCTACTTGAAATCAGGAATTTGATAATTACTTTTTCAGCCGGTCTCCTTTCTTGAATTAATTTTAGAGGAATCCCGTCGTTAAGTTTAAATCAGCCTGACGCGATATTAAAATCTAAGAATACGGGTACAGCAATGAAAACAAATATTGAAGACATCAGTTCTGTGAAAAAAAAGTTGAACATTGAGGTGGAGGCAGAGGAGATTGATAAAAGAATCGACGACGCCTATAAAATATTAGCAAAAAAGGCGCAGATTAAAGGCTTCAGGACCGGCAAGGTGCCGAGAAACATACTTGAGAAATTCTATTACGGCCAGGTCATGGAGGATGTCGCAAACAACGTGATCAGGGACACGCTCCCCTCCGCCATTGATGAGGTTAAAAAGTTCCCCCTGAGCATGCCGACCATCGAAAACGAGGAGATCAAACCCGGACAGGCATTTAAATATTCCGCGTCCATAGAGGTCAGGCCTGAGTTCGAAATGAAGGATTATAAGGGCATTGAGGTGCAGAAAGAAAATATCTCGGTAACCGATGATGATGTCCAGAAACAGATTGAACAGATCAGGGAGTCAAGGGGCGCACTTAACCCTGTTGCCGAGGACAGGGGCGTCAAGGATGGCGACTATGTCATAATTGACTACGAGGCATTTGAATCAGGCAAGTCCATAGAGGAGATAAAAGGCTCTAACTACCCGTTAAAAATCGGGAACAAGCATTTTTATCAGGGAGTTGAAGATGCCCTGATTGGCGTCAAAAAGGACGCGCCGATCGATGTTGCCATTGATTTTAACAAAGACTATTTCCACTCTAAACTGGCCGGCAGGAGCGTAAACTTTAAGGTCGAAATAAAAGATATCAAGGAGATCTCTCTTCCCGAGTTGAATGATGAGTTTGTCAAGGGCCTGGGCGGCGGATTCAGCACCCTTGAAGACTTCCGGAAAAAGATCAGGGAAGACATGATCGCCGGTGAGGAAAGAAGGGTCGATAATGAATTAAAGTTAAGGATACTTAAGAAGATTTCCGGGACCGTTGAATTTGAACTCCCTGAAAGCCTTGTGGAATATGAACTCAATGCCTCTTTAGAGGACATAAAGCAACGGATGGCCAGATCGGGTTCGGGGCTTGAGAAATCGGGCGTTGACCAGACCAGGCTCAGGGAGGAGATCAGGCCTGCCGCTGAGAAGAGCGTGAAAAACATGTTTATTATCGGGGAGATCGCAAGCCAGAACAAGATCTCTGTTGAGGACAATGATCTGACCGAGGGTTTTAATAAGATGGCAAAGGATTTCGGCGTGGATGGCGAGACCATGCGCCAGTATTATGAGTCCAACGACCTTATGGATTCCTACAGAAACTCTCTTATCAGGGAAAAGACCTTGAACTATCTTGTCGAAAATGCTAGGATTATAGCCGCTGACGCGGACAAGATAACCGACAGGTAACATTTGAACTGCGAGATATTTGATCATTAACGGTCACTAAATACCCGGCTCCGCCATAAGGATTAAGCCGGATGAAAGCGAGTAATGTAGATGCTTATTCCCATTGTTGTTGAACAGACGAATAGAGGCGAACGCGCCTATGACATATACTCCCGTCTCCTGAAGGACAGGATTATCTTTATCGGGGAGCAGGTCCATGACGGCATGGCCAATACCATCATTGCACAGATGCTTTTCCTTGAATCCGAAGACCCTGACAAGGATATAAATGTCTATATAAATTCTCCGGGCGGGGTGGTCACGGCCGGCCTGGCCATATATGATACTATGCAGTATATCAAACCGGATGTCGCCACCATCTGCATGGGGCAGGCATCAAGCATGGGGGCGCTGCTCCTGGCAGCGGGCGCGAAGAACAAGAGATATGCCCTGCCCCACGCAAGGGTGATGATCCACCAGCCTATCGGCGGCTTTCAGGGGCAGGCGACGGATATCGATATCCAGGCCAAAGAGATCATGACGATCAAGGAGAACATACATCATATCCTTGCCAGACACACAGGCCAGCCCATGGACAAGATACGCAATGATACGGAGCGGGATTTTTTCATGAGCAGCCAGGATGCCCTGGAATACGGGATAATAGACAAGGTTATCACCAAAAGAGAAATACAGGACGCAATAAAAAAGAAGTAGAGGTTTAGATGCCGAAAAAAGACGACTCAAGAGATGATCTTTTATGTTCCTTTTGCGGAAAAAGTCAGGATGAGGTCAGAAAACTCATAGCCGGACCATCCGTTTATATATGCGACGAGTGCATCCAGCTGTGCACGGAGATCATAGCCGAAGAGCACAGCCAGGACAAGGAGACAGGGTCCGGGCTTCCCAAGCCCTATGAGATAAAGGAGGCCCTTGACCAGTATGTAATTGATCAGGAAAGGCCCAAAAAGATCCTCTCCGTTGCGGTGCATAATCATTATAAAAGGATCAGTTCAGCCATCGATATGGAAGATATTGAGATACAGAAAAGCAATATACTCCTTATCGGCCCCACAGGCTCTGGCAAGACACTCCTTGCCCAGACCCTCGCCAGGATTCTCAAGGTGCCCTTTGCAATAGCAGACGCCACAACACTCACCGAGGCAGGGTATGTGGGAGAGGACGTTGAGAATATCATACTGAATCTGGTCCAGATAGCCGACTATGACGTGGAATCCGCGTGCAAGGGAATTATCTATATAGACGAGATAGACAAGATCGCTAGGAAGACCGACAGCCCTTCCATCACAAGGGATGTGTCAGGGGAAGGCGTACAGCAGGCCCTCCTCAAGATTATTGAAGGGACCATGGCAAGCATTCCTCCCAAGGGTGGCAGGAAACATCCCCAGCAGGATTTCGTCAAGGTCGATACAAGCAACATCCTGTTCATCTGCGGCGGGACCTTCAACGGCCTCGACAAGATTATCCGCAACAGGATCGGAAGCAAATCCATGGGCTTTGAGGCAGAGATACAGCAGGCCAAGGATGATGACACCGACAGGCTTATGTCGCTCATTCAGCCTGAAGACCTTATCAAGTTCGGCATGATACCTGAATTCATGGGCAGGATACCCATTATTGCCTCCCTGAACAACCTCAGTGAAGAGGCACTGGTAAGGATACTGACAGAGCCCAAAAACGCCCTCGTAAAACAATATAAAAAACTGTTTGAGGTAGAGGGTGTTGACCTGAAGTTCACCGAGGAGGCGATCCGGGCCATCTCAAAAGACGCCATAAAGAGAAAGTCAGGCGCAAGAGGGCTCCGTGCGATCCTTGAATCGGTCATGCTGGATATCATGTATGAGATCCCCGGTATGACGGGCGTCAGGGAATGTGTTATTGGAGATGCAGTTATAAACGGAAAGGAACAACCACTCTTGGTATATGAGAACAAGGCAGGTTACGCATAAATTATGTTCAATCTAAATCAAAAAAATCCTATAGGCTTTTTTGACGGCGAGAAAAACCAGTACCCTATTCTGCCCCTCAGGGATGTGGTTGTCTTTCCCAACATGGTCGTCCCGCTGTTCGTAGGCAGGGAGAAGTCCATCAAGGCGCTTGAGTACGCCATGTCCCACGACAAAGACATCTTTCTGGCTGCCCAGAAGGACGCAACCGTGGATAATCCTACGGAGAAGGATATATACTTCTTCGGGACCCTGGGCTCTGTGCTGCAGCTTTTGAGACTCCCTGACGGGACCGTAAAGGCCCTCATCGAAGGAAAGCAGAGGGCAAAGGCAGGCACCATAACCGAGAATCAGGATTTTTATATGGTCGAGGTGGAGAGGGTCAGTGACGACTATGATATAACACCCAGGACCACCGCCCTCATAAGGACCGTCAATGAAAGCTTTGAAGAATACAGCAAGCTTAACAAAAAGATAGGGAAGGAGCTCGTATCGACTCTTGCAGCCATTGAGAACCCGTCCCGCCTGGCAGACACCATAGCGGCCCATCTGGCTATCAAGGTAAGCCAGAAACAGGAACTCCTGGAGTGCATTGATGTTGATCTGAGGCTGGAAAAGCTCCTTGAAAGGCTTTCAAACGAGATCAATATCCTTGCCCTGGAAGGGCGCCTCAAGAAAAGGGTCAAGAAGCAGATGGAGAAGACCCAGAAGGACTATTACCTGAATGAACAGATGCGGGCGATCCAGAAGGAGATGGGGGCCAAGGATGACTTCAAGGCCGAACTGGAACAGCTTGAGAAGAAGATAAAAAAGAAGAAGCTGTCAAAGGAGGCAAACGCCAGGGTCTGGCAGGAATATAACAAGCTCAAGATGATGTCTCCGATGTCGGCTGAGGCCACGGTGGTGCGCAATTATATTGACTGGATACTGGCACTGCCCTGGTTTGAGCAGACAAAAGATAAGATAGATATCAAGGAAGCAGAGGTGATCCTGGAAGAGGACCATTACGGACTCCCAAAACCCAAGGAAAGGATTCTTGAGTACCTTTCAGTGCAGACCCTTACAAAAAAGATCAAAGGACCTATACTCTGTCTTGTAGGGCCGCCCGGCGTAGGCAAGACATCCCTGGCAAAGTCCGTGGCCAGATCCATGGGCCGCAACTTTGTAAGACTGTCTCTGGGAGGGGTAAGGGATGAGGCTGAGATCAGGGGCCACAGGAGGACCTATATCGGTGCCCTGCCCGGCAAGATTATCCAGTACCTGAAGAAGGCCAAGTCCAGCAATCCGGTATTCTGCCTTGATGAGGTTGATAAGATGAGCACGGATTTCAGGGGAGACCCCTCTGCAGCCCTGCTGGAGGTCCTTGATCCTGAGCAGAATTTTGCCTTTAACGATCATTATCTTGACCTGGATTATGACCTGTCGCATGTTCTTTTTATAACTACTGCCAACACCCTTTATAATATTCCGCTTCCTTTGCAGGACAGGATGGAAATCATAAGGCTTCCGGGTTATACCGAACTGGAGAAACTGAACATCGCCAAACAGTTTCTGGTCAAAAAACAGATAGAGCAGAACGGCCTGGAGCCCAGGAATATCGTGTTTTCAGATAAGGCATTACTTGCAATCATAAGGAATTATACAAAAGAGGCAGGGGTCCGAAATCTTGAAAGGGAGATATCCGCCGTCTGCCGGAAGGTAGCCAAGGAGGTCGTCAAAAAGGGGAGGGATACCAGGGTTAACATCACTGCCAACTCAATACATAAATACCTGGGGGTGATCAAATTCAGGTTCGGCCGCACCGAGGAACAGGATTACGTGGGCGTTACTACAGGCCTTGCATGGACGGATGTCGGCGGCGAGTTGCTTCAGACGGAGGCGGCCATTATGCCCGGCAAAGGCAGCCTGGTCCTGACAGGAAAACTGGGTGAGGTAATGCAGGAATCCGCCCAGGCGGCCCTCAGCTATGCCAGGAGCAGGGCAAGACAGCTCAAGCTCCCGGATAAATTCTATGAAAAGATCGATATACACATACATGTGCCTGAGGGAGCGATACCCAAGGATGGCCCCTCGGCCGGCATTGCACTCGCTACCTCGATCATTTCCGTCCTCACGGGAAGGCCTGTCAACCGCAATATCGCCATGACAGGCGAGATAACCCTGAGGGGCAGGGTCCTGCCCATAGGCGGGCTGAAGGAAAAGATCCTGGCGGCCCACAGGGGAGAGATCACCAAGGTGCTTATTCCTCTTGAAAACAAAAAGGACCTGGAGGAGATCCCTGCAAGGATACTGAGGCAGGTGGAGATCGTGCCCGTGGAACATATGGATGAGGTCCTCAGGGAGGCGCTTATACTCAAGGAGGGTGAGGAGCTTTTTGCGCCTGAAGAACAGTGCGAGCCCTTTCGTATTGAATACTGCGAAGAGCCGAAGCCGAAACAACCTGAAGTGACCGCGCATTAATGCTTGACAAGCCCTATGGTAATATGCGAAAAAATAAAACTTTTAAGGGCGGGTAGCTCAGTTGGGAGAGCGTCGGCCTTACAAGCCGAATGTCGCAGGTTCAAGCCCTGTTCCGCCCACCATCTGAAAAGATAAAATTGTGCTTGCCTATTAAGAAACAGTTGTTGTATAAAAACGCATCCTGCGCCTAAGCGCCGGTCAGGAACAGAATATTTTAAGGGGACGTAGTTCAGTTGGTTAGAACGTCCCGCTGACCTTCGCGGGAAGGTCGCAAGTTTAGAACCTGTTAATAAAGGTATTGCTTTCGGGGACGTAGTTCAGTTGGTTAGAACGCCGGCCTGTCACGCCGGAGGTCGCGAGTTCGAGCCTCGTCGTCCCCGCCAAAAATATCAAGGACTTAGCCGTTTTGGCAAAAGTCCTTTTTTATTTGAAGTGAAAATTACCCATGTATTACCCATATTTTAAAAAGCTGATCAAAAATTCTTATCCTTTCTTTCCTCAATGCCTGATCAAGATCTGACTTCCTTAGTAGAACATTATAGATCATTCTTGCCGTTAGCTGACTGCTGATAGCTGATCTCTGCACAATATTTCCCGCCCCTCATTTGACCGTATCTGTCACACACCTCTGTTAAGATGTCCTGACGTATAACATAGAAGGACTAATTAACCCGGTTTAAAGCAAAAAGGATGATCGGGTAGTGAGGCGAAAACTATGGCACATTAAGTTGTGTGGCAGCAAAATTTTTAATACATACATGATAACACCTGAGTTCATCATCTTCCTGATGCAAAATAATAGCATAACTATTGAATTCTCTTGACCAATATGTAACAAAGAGATTATTCTTGCTGAGTTTACAAAATGATTTATCCCATTTGTGTCTTTATTAACTATCACGAGTGCTTGCATATACCTCATACCCGGAGATACAAAAATGCTTGGATTAAAACTCAGAGATGAATTCCTTGGAACCCAGATGCCAGGCACCGCCATTTCGCTTCGAACAAGCGACAACCAGGGCGCTGCGCAAAAGTCTCCTGACTACATTTTATCCATCACCTATCCTACCGCAGATGTCCAGACCGCGCTCAAGGCTATTAGCGGCAAACGCAATGGGAGGCCTATTGTTTTAATAGGAGATCGGGGACGCGGAAAGTCTCACATCATGGCTGTAATGCATCATGCGATTCAGTCACCTGATGTTGTTGAAAACTGGCTGAAGAATTGGGGTGCACGACTTGATAGTGAGGAGCTTAAGACCTTTGAGATAGTGAAGGGATCTGTCCCGATCTCTGAACCTGTCCATAATCATGAATACCCGCTGTTATGGAATCTTTTATTCGATCGGCACCCCAAAGGGGAATATTATCGAGGACAATTTGAGGCCATGCCTCAACCTTTCCCTCCACGGACCCTTATTGAGAAGATGTTTGAAGACAGCCCTACCTGTTTGATACTGGACGAATTCCAGACCTGGATTACGGGATTGCCGGAAAAAGACCCCAAGACAGGGCTTCTTCTCAGACAATACGCATTCAATTTTGTACAAATCCTTTCTGAAATAGCAAAAGATAGGCCGGAAATTCTGATCTTTGTCATCTCTGTTCTTAACAATCAAAATGAGGCGTTTGAACAGGTTCATCGGCAAGGTCCGATCTTAATTGATTTTAGGGGGCCATCAGCGAAACAGGATCGTCAAAAACTCCTCCTGCACCGGCTTTTTGAAAACCGACGGAATATCCCTGAGCCTGCGATTAAAGACATAGCAGGCATTTATGCCAATGAAAGATTTCGCCTGATGCATGCCACCAAATCTGATGCTGAAAGGGGGCGCGTGCAACAGGAGAGCTTTGCCTGTTGGCCTTTTAGTCCGGAACTCATTGCCTTACTTGAGGATCAAATACTTCTTTCCTCTGCCGCCCAGGAAACCAGGGACCTCATTCGCATACTGGCCCAGGTATATCGGAGCCGTGGAGATTTAACGCCTATCATAACGCCGGCGGATTTTTTTGTTGATGGAGAAACCGACGAGGTACAAACCCTTGTTGATTCAATCGCGGTACAGGCCGGTCAGGAAAGGCTACGACAGATAGCACAGCGAAACCTTGAAGAAGT